>NZ_JBHWCL010000038.1:0-61349 GCF_042735125.1 Kitasatospora sp. NPDC059599
GTGCCGGGCGAGTGCTCGCCCGGCACGGTGCCGACCGGGCGCCGGTCAGGTCTCGACGAGCTGCCGCTGTCCGGAGGCGGGGTCGAATCCGTGGGTGGAGAATGCTGGCCCGCCGGCCAGGTACGCCTCCACCGCGGCCTTGGAGGTCGGGAACATCGGGCTGGGCAGGACAGCGGCGGCGGGGTGCCAGCGCACCTCCAGGTGCTTGTCCGGCTCGACGTTGACCAGCTCGCCCGTGAACTCGCTGGTGGTGAAGACGAACAGCATGAACCCGCCGAGCCCGTCCCAGCCCTCCTTGGCCTGGATGGTGTGCACCAGGCGCAGGTCGGACGGCTTGACGATGAGCCCGGCTTCCTCACGTAGCTCCCGGGCGGCAGCATCGGGGATCTCTTCCCCGGGGTCGACCTTTCCACCCGGGATCGTCCACGCGGGGCCCGGGGTCCAACTGCGCTGGCCGTAGTGGACGGTGGCGATCCGGTCGGTGTTCAGGTCGTGGACGATGACGCCGACCGACAGCCTGTTCGTCTCGTGCATCAGGGGCTCCTGGTTGAAGGTTGAGGGGGCGATGGAGGGGAGGCCACGGTCGAGTACCTGCGCTTCTACGTGTCGCGCGGGCGCAACTCCGAGAGCGCGGTCTCGCGCATGATGCGGTCGACCGTGTCGTGGAGGGTGCTGTCGGTGCCGATGACGGTCTCGATGCCGCCGGGAAGGACGTCGTGTTCGCGGTACCAGTCGCGCAGTTCACGCTCGGTGACGGCCGTCAGGTACTCGCGATCGGCTTTCGAGGCGTGACGGAGCAGCGTCTCGTCGATCGGGATGTCGAGGTAGTAGCAGCGGGTGACACCGCGGTGGTCGTCCACCAGGCGTTGGAGCATCTCGCCGTAGTGGTCGGCGTACAGGATGCCTTCGATGACGACGTGGTAGCCGGCGCCCAGCGCGTACCGTGCCACGGCGTCGATCAGGCCGATGTTCGCGCCGCCGGGCCGGTCCCGCTCGCGCAGCACGATGCGGCGCAGGTTGTCCTGCGCGACCACGGCCAGGCCCCGCCTGAACCGCTCCCGGATTCCCGCCGCCACCGAGGACTTGCCCGACGCCGAGTTTCCCCGGACGACCACGAGCCGGGTCTCCGTGCTCCCCGCAGGCGTTCCGGCCGACGGGAGCCACGGGTGGCTCATGGTGCTCATGCCGGCCATCCGACGACGGACAGCGGGCGGCCGGCGGTGATCTGCGCGAGCGCGTCGGCGGTGTAGCCGACGATCGGCTCCGGGAGCCTGTCCAGCGGCCAGAAGCGGAGGACGGTGCACTTGTCCGGTTCGCGGTTGGTGATCTTGCCGGTGTACGCGCGCGGGGTGAAGAACAGCTGGAGGCGTCCGGCGCCGTCGTCGGCGTCGAGGTGGTGGAGGGTGTGCACCAGGTCGAGGTCCTCCTCCCTGATGGTGATGCCGAGTTCCTCGTTGGCCTCGCGGGCCATGCCGGCGAGGACGGACTCTCCCGTTTCGAGGTGGCCTGCTGGGGCGTGCCAGTGCTGGTCGGCGAAGGTGGTGTTGGCGCGCTGTCCGAGCAGCACCCGGCCGTTCTCGATCAGGACCAGGTGCACTCCGACGCCCAGGGTGTGCGGCACGGACGTCTCCTTTCCCAGGGGTGAGGGAACCAGCGCGGGGAGCGCGGCCGGCTCAGGGCATGGCAAAGCTGCGATCAAACTGGTGATCGTTCGTCGTATGTGAGTGCGTGGCCAGGTGTCCCACCGTAGGCGGCCCGGCGGGGCCGCGTCGGCGTGTCGCGACAGAAGCCACACGATCCGGTGAACAGCCCCAACTCGTCATACTGATAGGGCGGTTGTGGGTCGAACAGGGCAGTGTGCCACGGGGTACTGACAATCGCGCCAAGCTCGGCGGGAGGCAGGGCATTCACGTCTGCGCCAGGGCGCTGATCCGGCTCCGGAGGCGCTCGGCGTCGAGGGCGCTTCCGAGGCTCTCGTACTGCCGTAGGCACGTGGTGGGCCAGCTGCGGGCGGCGTCCGGAAGGCCGGAGCGTTCGGCGGCCTGTCCGAGGAACTCGGTGGCGTGGGCCTCCAGTGGTCGTGGCCAGAGTTGGTGAACGCCTGGCAGGCCTCGCTGATGGTGGCGACGGCGAGGCCGTACTCACCCGCCAGGGACTGAGCCTCGCCGAGGAAGACCTGCGCCCGGGCCACGTTCAGCGGGTCGGGCGGGTGAGCGAGCCGAGGTCGGCGATGGCTTTGCCGCAGCAGCGGGACGCCGAAGTCGGTGTGTTGCCCTGGCGGGCGGCGGCGGAGCGGAGGAGGACCTTGGAAGGCCGGCACCGCGGCGGTCGCCGAGGTCGGCGTAGACAGTGAACGCGAACGGAACCAAGACGAGTCGTCGCGATACCGGTCGCCAGCGCGCCCGGGTGAAGGGGGACGCGCCGCCGGTGAGTTGGTGCCCAGCGAGGCCATGACGTGTGGACGGTCATGCTCGGTGCCTGGTGTGTCGTGGGCGGGAGGTGATCAGGCGCGGACGGGGAGTGCGAGCCGTTCGATGCGGGTGGCCAGGCCGGGGTCGTTCTCGGTGCGGCCGAGTCGGCACATGGTGGTGGTGCGGACCGAGGTGGCTTTGACGCCGCGCATGCTCATGCACAGGTGCTCGCCGGTGGTGAAGACGGCGACGTCGTCGGTGCCGGCGGCCTTGGCGAGGTCGCGGGCGACGTCGTGGGTGATGCGTTCCTGGAGCTGGAGGGCGTGGGTGTGGGCCTCCAGGTGCCGCACCAGTTTGGAGAGACCGAGGACGGAGGTGTCCGGGACGTAGGCGATGGAGACATCGAGACGGAAGGGGAGCAGGTGGTGCTCGCAGATGCTCCAGGCCTCGATGCCGGTGAGGAGGACGAAGTCGCCGTACTGGCGCTCGTGGGCGAAGCTGGTGTCGAGCCGGCCGGGGTCGTGGTCGAGGAACTCGCCCCACCAGTCGGCGAATCGGCGGGGTGTGTCCTTGAGGCCGTCGCGGTCGGGGTCTTCGCCGAGGGCGAGCAGCAGTTGGCGGGTCAGTTCTTCGACGCGCGGGCGGTCGACGGGGCGGCGCTGGGCCTGCACGGGTATGGACGTCATGGGTCATCCCCCTGGGATGGGTTGACGGTGAGGGGCCGCGAAGTGCGGTGTGTCAGAGGTGGGTGGCGCCGGGCAGGCAGCCGAGGATCGGTACGGCGGTGAACGCCTCCGCGTACCGGGTTCCGATGCGGGCGCCCCAGAGCCGGCCGAGGGTTTCGGCCATGGGGCCGAAGTGCTGTTCGATCGGCTGGCTCACGTGTTCGTGCAGCGCCGCCATCTTGGTATCGAAGGTCGCGGTGGCGTCCACGATCACGTCGGCGCGCACCGGGCCTTCGAGGGTGAGCGAGTTGTAGGTGTCGCAGGTGTAGAGGCGGCTCGGGCGACCGGTGACGATCCGGGGTTCGGGAACGGCCGTGAGCACGGTGGTGGCGACGGCACGATGCTCGGGGTGGACATCGCCCAGCGGGTGGGTGATTACGATCTCGGGCTGCACCTCGAACAGCAGCTCCTGGAGGGCGGCGTGGTCGAGCCGGGGGATCTGGCGCAGCTCGGCCCCGAGGGCCGCGGCGCCCTTGCGCGCCTCTGCATCGCGGACTTCGTCGCGGTGTGGGACGACGACGGTGACGGTGGCGCATCTGGCGTGCAGGGCGAGGGTGGCGCCGGCCCACAGCTCGGCGTCGTCGGGGTGCGCGAAGGCGGCCAGGACCGAGCCAGGTCTGGTGGTGGTCACCACAGCCCGAGCTTCTCGACGACGTCGACGGGCTTCGGAAGCTGGGGGCTGGCCTCGCCGCGGAGGTGGACGGGGACGGCCAAGTCGCGGCGCACCGTGATCATCGCCTCCCAGCGGAGCACGTCGGCCCAGGCGGTGGTGATCGCGGCACCCTTGGCGCCGGTGAGTCGTCCGGAGCCGGGGAGGTCCGGCAGGCGCATGCCGTCGCGCAGCAGGGTGGCGGCGACCTTCGGGCCGACGCCGCGGACGCCGGGGATGTTGTCGGACTTGTCGCCGGTCAGGGCGCGGAAGGCCGGCCACTGGGCCGGGGCGACGCCGAAGCGGGTCACGACCTCGGCGGCGGTGATGATCCGCTGGGAGGACTTCCGGGAGCGGTTGAGGATGCGCACGCGGTCGTCGAGGAGTTGGTAGAAGTCCATGTCGCGCGACATGACCAGGACCTGCCGGGTATCGGCGGCCCCGGTGGCGAGGGTGGCGATGACGTCGTCGGCCTCGGCGTCGCCGACCTCGACCCACCGGATCCCGAACGCGTCCAGTCCGTCCTTCACCGGGGCGAGGAACTGCAGCGGTTTGAGCGCCTCGGGTGTGGCTTCCCGGTTCGCCTTGTACTCCTGGTCGGCGGCCACGCGGTCGGCCGTGCCGTGCTCGCCGTCGAAGACAACCAGGACCTCGGGAGCCGCGACGTCGAGGTCGTCGCGGATCGCGGCGCGCAGCAGGGCGAAGAAGGCGAACAGGCCGGTCAGCTCGCGGGTCTTGTCGCGGGAGAAGATCGGGGCGGGGAAGCCGAACGTGCCGGCCCACAGAAGGTTGAAGCCGTCGACGAGCAGCAACGGCGCAGGGGTTACGGGGTTTTCGGGCATCACGACACCGCCTCCAGAAAGAAGTCAGCGATTCGGCGGGGCTCGAAGTGGGCCGCTCTCCGATACACGGTCTGTGTAGTCGCGGCGTACAGTATGTCATCTTCCAGAAGGGTTTGCGTCGCCTTGAGGAGGCCCGTGGGGCCCTGGTCGCGGTCGACGAGGAGGTGCTCTCCGTGGCCGGTCGGGCCGATCAGGGCGGGCAGGTTGCCGATCCGGTAGGCGATGACGGGGGTGCCGACGCTCATGGCTTCCAGTGCCACCAGACCGAAGGTCTCCTTGTGGCTGGGGACGATGACGGCGGCTGCTCCCGCAAGCCAGGGCAGCACCTCGTCCCACGGCAGCGCCCCGCGCACGTGGACGCTCGCGGCGCGGGCCGCCGCCTCGACGGAGGCGCCGCAGAGTCGGGCCTGCGACCCAGGGCTCTCCTCGAAACCGGCTTCGGCGAGGGCCACTTCGATCGGCCTGTCCCAGCCGGAGAGGGCCTCCAGCAGCCCGAGTACGCCCTTTTCCGGTCCGAGCCGTGCGAGGACGCGCACCGGGCCGTTGCGGCGGAGCTGCTCGCGGCGCGACGGCGGGGGAACGGCCACCGTGGCGTCGGTCATGAGCGCATTGGGAACGACGCGCAGGTTGCGCGGTGCCCAGCCGGCGAGCTCGTCGCGGACGACGGTGGAGGGCACGATGACGCGGGTGGCACGGGCGAGTGCGGGTCCGGCGTCGAGGGCGTGCGGTTTGACGTGGGCAGCGAGGGCGCGGCGCACGTGGCCGGGGACATCGCCGCGCAGGCGGCCGAGGCCCCAGAGGGCGTCGGTGAACAGGACGGTGTCGATGCGGTGCTCGGTGATCAGGTCCCGGATCTGGCGGGTCAGTGGGGTGTCCTGGTAGGTGACGGCGCGGCGCAGGACACCGTCGTCGCAGGGGAAACGGACGCCGTCCAGGTACAACGGTGCGATGGTGACACCGGGAAGGCCGGGGCCTTCGGGCTGCTGCGCGGCGGTGGCGATGACGGGCCGATGGCCGTTCCGGGCGAGGCCGACGGCCAGGGCGGCCGTCGCGCGTTCGATGCCGGCCGGTGCGTCGGGGGTCCAGGAGACGAGGACCAGCAGGACTCCGCGGGCGGAGGCGGCGGCGGTCACCGGGCGCGCACCCGCCGAAGGGTGGGGACGGGGCGGGTCGGGCCGAAGTGCGGGTTCTCCCAGGGGAAGGTGACCCAGTCGTCCACGGTCCAGGCCCAGCGGTCGGGGTTCTGCGTGCAGCCGCGGTTGCGGAACAGCGCGGCGGTCATGACCTCGGCGCTGCGGTCGAGCCGGTCCTTCAGCGCGTCGGTGACGGCGGCGAACGTCGCACCGGTTCCGGCGATGTCGTCGACGAGGAGCACCGTTCCGGTGAGGAGCCGGGGCAGGTTGTCCGGGAGCCGTACCTCGACGTCGCCGGTGGCCTGCTGGAACGGGGCGTCGCTCTTGTTGTGCCTGGCGGTGACAGTGTGGAACGGCACCTTGAGGTAGTCGGCCATGAGGCGGGCCGGTTTGATCCCGCCGGAGGCGATGCCGATCGCGCAGGTCACGTGCGGGTCGATTCCGACGGTGGACTCGGCGATCATCCTCGCTGCGTCGAAACACTGGAAGTGTGTGGGCGCGAACGGGACGCGCCGTGCGAAGACTCGCCTGCCGTTATGCGAGGAGTTGGTCACGAGTCGCTCCTGGAGGTAGGAAGGCGTAGGTCGGCCGGACCGGTGACGGGGACGAATGCGGAGATGCCGGTAGCTCCCAGGGTGTTGCGCCAGGCGTAGCCGTCGGCGCGCAGAACGGTGAAGCCGCCGGCGCTCTGGCGGGTGCGCAGCCGGACCCGGACGCCGTCGGGGACGGTGAGCGGCTCGACGACCGCCTGGGCCTGTTCGTCGGTGAGCATCTGCCCGGCGGCGAGGGCGGCGCCGTCACCGATGGGAAGCATCTGGAGGAAGGTCACCCCGCCGGCGCCGAGTTGGGCGGCGAGGTCCACCAGCTGCTGGGCCTCGTGCTTGTTGGACTGCATGAGGACCATCTGGAGCTGGACGAGCAGGCCCTCGTCGACGGCGGCGTGGATGCCGGTGATGGCGCGCTGGTAGCTGTTCGGTCCGCGCCAGGTGTCGTGGGTGTCCTCGGTGGCGCCGTCGAGGGAGACGCGGATCGCGTCCACAGCACCGGCGATTTCCTCGGCGCGTCGTGCGAGGTGCCAGCCGTTGGTGGTGCAGCTGACCACAGAGGTGCCCTGTCGGCGGATCGTGAGGGCGAGGTCGGGCAGGTCGCGCAGCAGCAGGGGCTCACCGCCAGAAATGTCGACGCCCAGGATGCCCGATGCGGCGATGTGCCTGGCGAGGGTGAGCCGCTCGGCCGCGGTGGACTCGCGCACGCTCTTGTCGTCGAGGCACTGCGGGCACGCCAGGTTGCAGCGCACGATCGGCGACCAGCACATGCTCAGCGGGAATTCCAGAGCGAGGAGCGCGAGGAGTGCGAGGTCGACCAGGGACCACGCGGCCACCTGGCGGTCGTCGAGGCTGACGCGGCCGGCCGGGAGCGGCTGGGGTGAGATGTGGTTGGTGCCGACCGCGGGATCGTGCACGACGGTGATGTCGCCGTACATGGCGGCGGCGAAGGTGCGGATCATCGGGTGTACACCTCGGCATCGATCAAGTGCTTGTCCGCAGCGGCGGCAAAGGCGTTGCTGCGGGCGGTGGGCGCGGGAAGGGAGAGCAGGTGGCGGTAACGGGCGAGCGTCGCGGGCCACGTGGCGAGCTTGGTCTGCCACTGCGAGGCGGCGTCCGGCGGGTCGAGGTGAAACCCGACCGCCTGGCGCAGCGGAACGACGAGGCAGCCAGAGGCGATCAGGGTCGCGCCGAGGTGGGTGTCTTCCATGCCCCAGCCGAGAGCTCCGAACTCCTCGTCGAAGCCGCCGACGGTCACCAGTTGCTCGCGCGGTACCGCCAGCAAGGCGGTGACGACCATCCTGGGCAGATCCCAGTCGTAGTAGGACCGCCCGTACCCGAGGGTCTGAAAGTCGTCGGTGGCGTCGAGCGGGCGCCCGTTCAGCTCATCGGTGAGCGTGATCCCGGAGTACGGCAGGACCTTCCCGGTCGGAGGCGTCCAGGTGACGCGGTGGTCGGCGCTGAGGAGCGGCGGCCCCTTGGGCAGTACAGGCTCGCCGCAGGGCGACACCTGGTGGGTGACGTTGTGGCGGAAGCCGGTCAGGACGGTGTCTGCCTCCGCGCGCGCGGCGACATCGGCGAGCACGTGGGAGGGCAGCACCATGTCCGCGTCGACGAACAGGATGGTCGGGGCCTGAGCGAGGCGGGCACCGGCGTTGCGCGCCGTCCCCGAGCCGCGCTGCTGGGCCAGGCGGACCGCGGTGGTGACCACCGGGTGGCGGCGGGCGATCTCGAACGTCGTGTCCGCGGAGGCGTCGTCGACCAGGATCACCTCCACGTCGGCCGCGTGCTGTTGCGCGCCGAGCGCGTCCAGCACTGTCGGAAGGGCGTAGGCGGTGTTGCGCGCCGGGATCACCACCGACAGTGCGCCGCCGGCGTTGGCGCCGGCGGGGGTGGGCTGGTGCCAGCCGAGACCGGTGCGCTCGGTGAACCCCGCGGTGACGTACCGGTGGGCGTTGGCCTGGGTCTTGAGCGCGTCCGCGAGGCTGGTGTGCGTCACGGCCACCTCCATTCGTCGAGCACGGCGGCAGCCTGGGGCCAGCCGCGAGGGTCGGAGATCCACTGCAGAACCGGGCGCTCCGGCATAGCCAGGAGGTCGGTGAGCAGGACCAGGTAGTCGGGTTCGAGGACCAGCAGCACCCGTTGTGGGACGCCGTTGGCGGCGAAGTCGCGCCGCAGCTGGCCGTTCACGGTCGCGCGCAGCCCTTCGACCAGGTCACGAGTCAGGCGCTGGTCGTACGAGGTGATCAGGTCGTCCGCACCAACCAGGCCGTAGGCTGCGGACAGGAAGCGGATCCGGCTGCGGGCGTGCGGGTGATCGGCGAAGCGGGCGTGCAGCTTCGGGGCGATGCCTCCGGTGTACAGCTCCAGGGCGGGCACCAGCCCGGGGGCCGGCGCCTTGCGGCGGGAGCAGCCCGCGATCACGAGGTCGCCGATCACGGCGCTCGCACCACTCGGAAGCCGATGCCCGGTGAGCCGAGCTCGGCCGGCGCGGCGTTCAGGAACGTGCACCGTGCGTACAGCGGCAGCGAGTTGTAGGAGCCGCCGCGGATGACGAAGCCGTCGCCGATCGTCTTCGAGGAGGTCCACTCCCAGCAGTTGCCCGCCATGTCCCACAGCCCGGTCGGGGTTCGCCCGCGGGGGTAGGAGCTGACCGGGGTGAGCCGTCCACAGGAGTCGCGCAGATTCGCGCGTCCCTCGTCCGGCACCTCCTCACCCCACGGGTACGAGCGGCGCTCGGCGCCGGAGGCGGCCCACTCCCATTCCTTCGACAGCGGCAACCGGCCGCCGAGGTCGGCGGCGATCCGGGCCGCCTGCGCCTGGGCGATCCCGACCAGCGGCCGGTGGTCCGGGGCGAGGCCAAGCTGGGCAGGCGTGACCGGCGTCGCCGTCCACTCCAGGTCGGCCACCCGCAGCGGCTTCTGCCGGTCGCCGAACAGGCACACACCGCCCGGCACCGGCACCCAGGTGAGCGCGTGCCCGGCAAAGTTCATCGTCATCGCCACCTCCTTCATCCGGCGATCAGGAACAGGTCTTCGGCGTTCACGCCAGCCCACACCTTGGACTTGCCGAGGTTGGGCCGCAGCCCGCACCGAGCCAGCGCCCCGGCGATGGCTTCCATGGCCTCGCCGGCCTGTTCGGCGCCGTCACAGAAGACGCAGTAGTTGTCCGCGAACCGCACCGTGCGAAGCCCTGCGAGCCGCCTGTCCGCCCGGGAGAGCCGCAGGTTGATCAGCAAAGGCGAGAGTGCGGTACCCGGGGCGAGCGGAAACGGCAACGGTTCCAGCACCCGCTCGAACAGCCGGAGAAACGAGCCGTCCGCCACGTGCTCGGCCAGCCAGTCGGTGACCTCGGCGGCGCTGGACCCCTCCGACACTCTCCGCACGTCCACGTCCGCCACCCACCGAAACCCCTCCCGCAGGTGCCGGTCGGAGTCGCGCAGTGCGGTGATCCGGTTCCGCCCGGCCCGGTAGCCCGAGACCCAGTCGGCGAACGCCCGCTGCTCCAGCACCGGCTCGATCGCCGCCCGCATCGCCCGCTGGACGACCCGATCGGCCACCGTCGGGATCACCGAGGGCATCGTCTTGCCGGTGTAGGTGGTGATCCCCACCTCGCGCAGCGGGCCGGGCACCCAGGAACCCGTGCGCAGTTCCTCGGCCAGGATCTCCAGCCGGCCGTCCATGTCCTGCCGGAACTGCGCCCAGCTCATCCCGTCGGCGCCCGGCGAGCCGGCCCGGCGCATGCAGGCACGGGCGGCCGCCTTCAGATGACGGCGTTCGACGAGGAACGGCATCAGCGAATGGGCGCGCGGTGGGCGGGAGTTGGCTATAGTGGGTGGCGCCTGGACGGCATGCAGGATCCCGCTCTCCTCCGCACCGCATACTTGGCCGCTACCCAACACGCGCGGCCTCCGGAAGCCGGAACGACCGCGTCGTCCAGGCGCTTTGCTGCGCTCACCGGCCACGCTCAGCCTCCCAGAGCAGCGTGTGCAGCCGCGGCGTCAGGTTCCATCCCCGCTCCAGGACCTCATCCGCCAGGGCCCGCATCCGGTCGAGGACCGTCTCGCTGCTCGTGCCCTCCGGCATGATCCAGACCTCGGAGAGCGAGAACGCCTCGACCAGGGAAGCGACTTCGTCGAGCTGGGCGGCCTCGTGCACGACGAACTTGAACCGGGCCTTTCCGCAGGCGGCGAACGCCGCCAGCGCCTGCGGAACGATCCTCCGGTCCCCGGGCGCGGCGAACGCCTTCAGCTTCGGCGACACGTTGAACGCAGCGACCGACTCGACCAGCTCCGCCCGTGGGACGACGGTGCCGTTGGTCTCCACCTCGACGCGCCGGCCCGGCAACAGGTGCACCAGGTCGATCAGCCCGGGCTGTTGGAGCAGGGGCTCACCGCCGGTGACCACTACCAGCTGTGGTGAGCGGGTCATCACCCACGCCGCCAGGTCCTCGACGCCGTGTCGCGTGGACACCTCGCGCGGGTCGAACCGGGACCAGTCCCACGTCTCCGGGGTGTCGCACCCCGGACAGTGAAGGTTGCACGGGGCCAGGCGTACGAACAGCGACCGCTGCCCGACGCTGGGGCCCTCGCCCTGGAACGTCGGGCCGAAGCACTCCGCCACCAGCAGACCCCTGGCTGTGTCGGCCTTGCCTCCCAGCACGCTCACCGCTCCTCCAGCACGAACTCGGCCCAGCTGCTGGCCGTTTCCGACACCCGTACCGACACCAGTCGCCCCGGCAACGACGGCTCCACGTGCTGCACGAACCAGCCGGCCAGCCAGGCCGCGAGGTTCTCCGACGTCGGGGTGACCGACAGGGCGTCGTTCAGCACCCGGTGGTCGAGGGTGGCGTCGATGAGTTTCTTCACCGGGGTGAGCTCGCCGAAGTCCGTGACGAAGCCGGGTGCCACCAGCCGGTCGGCGGTGAGGACGAACTCCACCCGGTAGGAGTGGCCGTGCATCCGCCCGCACTGGTGACCCTCCGGCAGACCGGGCAGGAAGTGCGCCGCCTCGAACCGGAACGTCTTCCCGATCCGGTGCCGACCGGGCACGGCGACCCCGCTCATCGCGCCGCCCCGGCGGTTGCGTCGGCGTACTCGGTCGGGTCCTCGACCCCGGCAAGGGCGAAGGCCTCGATCCGCTCGCTGCATGTCCCGCACGTCCCGCAGTGCAGCGCGCCGCCGCGGTAGCAGGACCAGGTGTCGGTGAACGGCACACCGACCTGGTCGGCGACCCGCACGATGTCGGCCTTCGTCTGGGCGATGAACGGCGCCAGTAGACGGAAGTCCTCGGCGATGAATCCCTCGTTGCCGAACCGGGCGGCCTCGGCGAACGCGTCGAAGAACTCGGTGCGGCAGTCCGGGTAGACGGCGTGGTCGCCGGCGTGGGCGCCGAACGCCACGGCGTCGGCCCCAGCTGCGACCGCCGCGCCCACGGCGATCGAGAGCATGATCGCGTTCCGGTTGGGCACCACGGTGCTGCGCATGCTCTCGGCGGTGTAGGTGCCGTCAGGCACCTCGACCGTCGGGTCGGTCAGCGCCGAGCCCGACAGCAGGCCGTCGAGCCTGCCGAGGTCGACGAGTTCGTAGCGCGCACCGAGGCGGCCAGCGGTCCGCCGGGCGAAGTCGAGCTCCTTCCGGTGACGCTGCCCGTAGTCGAAGGAGAGCAGCGTGAGCATGCTGCCGCTGCCGGCGAGCCAGTACGCGACGGTGGTGCTGTCCAGCCCACCGGAGGCGATCACCACCGTGTGTCGCGGGGGAGTGTGTTCAGTCATCTCCATACGTCTTCCTCGTAGTCCTCCGCTGACGGAGGTCGGAGCGAGTCCGGTTGTCGTACTTCCGTGGCCGGGCCAGCAGCTTGGTCTGCCACGCTCGGACGGAGTCGAGCCGGTGTGGACGCGAGCGCTTCACGCCGGCGGAGCCGGGGCGGAGCGGAGGTCGCGGGGATGGGTTTGAGAGGGACCGCGGGGTCAGGCCTCGCCGACATCCGGCGCGGACCGGGAGGGCATCGGTGTCCGCGCGGCGTCGTGGTGGCTCGGCTGCGGGTTGAGGAGCACCCCCAGGAGGGTGATCGTGACGACGTTTCCCAGCAGCCAGAAGGCCGACAGCAACGTGTCCACGGGGTCACCGGAACCCGTGTTCCGGAGGCGGGCGGCGGCGCCGGGCCGTGGTTGGCGCGAGTTCACCGTCGGGGCGTGTACGAGGTGCGTCGGCGGCGAGGAGTTCGTGGTCATCGGCATCCTTGTTCGGAGAGCTGCTGGCCCTGTGCTGCACCAGCCCTGCCGAGACGGCCGGAGAGCGCAGCGCCACGAGGGCGTCCGGTCTGCGGCAGTACGGAGGGCTCCCAATCCGAGGTGCACACCTTGGGGGCTCATACGGAACCAGCTGCCAATCCCTTTGTGACAGTGCAGACTTGTTGCAACAGGTGGCAGTGATGTTGAAGAGGCACTGTTGACCTGCGCACTTGGTCGACCGAAACTCCTGGGGAGGGCGCGATGACGCGATGGGGACCGCTCGCCGTGCAGCGCAGGGCTGCCGGCCACACCCAGGAGCGGCTGGCGGACCTGATGGACGTCGATCGAACGACGGTCCATCGCTGGGAGAAGGGCACGGCGACGCCGCAACCGTGGCAGATGCCGAAACTCGCCGGATTGTTGAAGGTCTCCGCTGCCGAGTTGCGCTCCTTACTGGCCGGGCGCTCGGCTGCCGGCGACCAGCCAGCATGCGAGGGCGGAGCGGAAGCTTCGTGCCGGTGCGGTCACGGCGAGCAGCTGGCGGAGCCGGTGGCGTCGCCGTTGGCGCAGGTCGGAGGGTTGGTGACCGATTGGTTGTCCGTCAACGCCAGGGTCGAAGGGGCGGCCACGTCGCTGCCGGTGACCGGAGCGGACCTCGGCGCCGCCGAGGGAATGCTCGATTTGTTCCGTCAGCTCGACCACACGCACGGAGCGGGGCAGTACCAGCGGCAGGTCAGCTCCTACATCGACAATGAACTCGAAGCCCTGCTCCGTCGTCCGGCTGCGGACGAACCGGCCGCCCGCCGACGCGCGAAGCTCACAGCCGGATTCTGCGAGCTCGCCGGATACCAGGCGGTTGACACTGGCGACCCCGACCGAGCCCAGGCGTACTACCAGCGTGCCCTCACCCTGACGACGGTGACCAATGACCGGGCCTACGGCGCCTACCTCGTTGCGGTGAACCTCGGGCACCTGGCGCTGCACTGCGGCGAGCCGGAGACCGCCCTACGCTGGGCAGCCTCGGCGCGGGCCGCGGCCGGGACAGCCGTGAGTCCGGCGACCCGGGCCGCCATCACCGCCGTCGTCGCTCGGGCCAACGCCAGGATGCGCAGGGAGGCTGAGGCGACCGAGCTGATCATCCAGGCCGAGCAACTGCTCGACACCGCTGACCACCAGGACGAGCCCGCCTGGATCCGCTACTTCAACCACGCCTACCTCGCGGACGAGGTCGCCCACTGCCTTCACGATCTCGGCCGCGCTCCGGCCGCGCGGAGCCAACTCGTGGAGGCCCTCAGCGGTGTGGGCGAGGACAGGGTCCGCCGACGTGCGATCGACGCCGCCCTACTGGCCGCCACCTGGTTGCGCACCGGGGACCTCGACCGGGCGTGTGCGGCCGGCCGGGACGCCGTCGCCTACGCTGCCAGGACAGGATCAGGCCGGTGCGTCGAGCGGGTGGCCGGAGTCCTGGCCGACGTGCAGGCCCACGCCGACTACGCTCCGGCTCGGGAGCTGCGTGAGTTCGCCCGGGCCGTGCTACCGGAAGCCGACAGTGTGGCTCTCACCCTGTCTGGCGGCGCATGATGCGGTTGTAGAAGGCGAGTTCGGCGTGGAGGGCTTGCTCCCGCGCGACCGGTGACGACAGGTAGTGGTCGCCGTTGTCCAGGAGCAGGCCGGCGTGGTCATCGCTGAGGGTGGCCAACTCCTGGGCGAACCGCATGGCGTCCTCGGCGGAGGTGATCGTATCGGCGGCCCCGTGGATCACCAGGACGGGGCAGCGGATCCCCTTCGGCGTCGCGGCGCCGGCAGGTCCTCGCAGGACGGTGGCGTGAGGGCGCTGGAACGGCGGTACGGAGAGCTCCCACCGTGCCGGGTCGATGATGGCCGACGTCGCCGTCGCGCCGGCGAACGGTCCAGGACGGCTCGCCGCCTGGAGCGCCGTGTACCCGCCGGCGCTGGCGCCGGTGATGAATATCGCCTTGGGCCGTGCCACACCGGTCGACCGCAGGTGCTCGGCCACCGCCGCGCAGTCCTCGACGTCGTACTCGCCCCAGTGCCCGTGCAGTACTTGGCGGAATTCCCGGCCACGGCCGGTGCTGCCGCGGTAGAGCACTTCGGCGACGGCGAAGCCGTGGCTGACGAAGAACTGGGTCGTCCAGTCCAGTCGCAGGGGCACGTCGTCCGTCGGACCGGGGTGTGCTCGTACGACGAGCGGCACCGGCATCGCTGCCCCTGGCGGTCGATGGAACAGGAAGCCCACGTGCCCGGCCGGACCGGGCGCCGTTCGGACCTCTGGTGGGTGAGGCGTCCAGGGCAGAGCCGACTCGGGTGCCGTACCCACCTGGCGAGCCAGACCCTCCTCTCCCGCCACCAGGTTGAGCGACCACAACCCGGGGGCGGACAACGGGGTGGAAGCGATGACGGCGACCCGGTCGCTGTCGACGGCGATGTAGGGCTTCACGGAGGTGAGGTTCGGTCCGAGCCGGCGCCGGACGCCAGCGGGGTCGACCTCCACGAGTTGGGTGGAGTGCCCGTCCAGGAGGGTCAGTACGACGCTGCCGTCGGTGGTGAAACCGTACGACTGGTAGCCGCCTTCCCACGGCGCCGGCGCGCAGTCCGCGTCGATCGGTATGACGATCTCGGCTGCGTCGTCCCGGAGCCGGTAGAGGTTCCACCACCCCGTCCGGTCGGACAGGAAGTACAGCGACCCGTCCGGCCCCCAGGACGGCTGGACCACGGACTCCTCGGGGCCGCCCGCGACGATGCGGCCCGGCCCGCGGAGGCCGGAACGGGCATCGGACAGCAGAAGCCGCGTACTGTCCCAGGGCATCCGGTCCCGGCTCCACTCCAGGTATGCCAGGGTCTCCCCGGCGATTCGAGGGCAGGCGAGGAATTCGGAGGATCGGACCAGTATCTGCACGGCCCCGGACGGAGCTACCGTGATGATTTCATCCGTCGTGTCATCGCCGCGAACTGCAAGGACGACGCCACCAGGGCCCGGAGCGAGCTCTCCGTACTGTTCGGAGCCGCAGACGGGCACGATCCTCTTCGGTGCACAGCCGGGAGGCTGGTGGAACAGGGAGCCGTCATCGCCGACGAACCACAGTCCATCGTCCACCACAGCGAAGCTGCCTCCACCGTAGGCGTGGAGCTCACTTCCGACCGAGACATCGGACGGTGTCACCGCGACGGTCGTGCCGATTCGGTCCTGGTGCATCACACGCCGGATTCCGCCGTGGTTGGGGTCGGCCTGCAACCACCACAGCGAGCCTGCCACGGACTGGAGTTCGTCGTAGGCGACGACCTTCCGCGCGACCCACGCGGGCGAGAGCCCGCTGCCCTGAGACCTCATGGGAGGGATCCTGCCGAATTACACAGGTAAGCGCCACCTCGGCATGTTGGCCAGTACGCGACGCCTGGCCCTTCACCCCGATCCGGCGAGACCAGAGGTGGTTCCGGAGTCTTGCCGGTGGTCATCTGCTGTTGGTTCTCTGTCACCGCGGGTCGCCGTGCGCTTGCCGAGAAGCCCGGTGACGTGTTGGCCGGCGACTACGGCAATCCAGACGGTAGAGCTGCCGCGTCGCGGTCTCCAGGGACTGTCCTCAGCGAAGCAGAATGAACGCCAGCGCCGACGTGCCACCCAGGGCGGTGCCGGCGAGGATCTGCCAGATCGTGTGCGCCTTGAGGACCATGCGGGACCAGCCTATGGCGGCCGCGCCGAGGGCCGTGGGGAGCATCCAGGGGCCGAACACCAGGAGAAGGATCATGACGGTCCCGCCGGCGACCGAGTTGTGGATCGAGATCTGCCACCCGGTGGTCACCAGAAGGGAGGAGACGAGCCCGACGAGCATGGCGACCACCAGCGCGGAGACGTCGGTGGGTGCGCCCAGGACGTAGAGCAGGATGATGCCGGAGACGACGGAGACGAGGCTGAGGGCCATCGGGACGACCCGCTGTCGACGGACCCGGATGTGCTTGTCGGTCAGGCCTCCGCGCTTGACTCCGAGAAGCACGATGCTGATGGGGATGACACCGCAGAAGAGGGCGGCCACAAGTCCCCAGCCGAGGCCGGACCAGGACTGAGTGCTGTGCCAGCCCACGAGCAGGAGGAGGGCGGTGACCAGGTTGGCCGGGGCGAGGACGTCCGTGATGATCTTGGCGGTCTTCTGGACCGGGGTGCAGTCCGAGAAGGCCGGTGGTGCGGGTGGTGCGAAGGTCACGGGGTGGCTCCAGCAGAGAGGGGACGGGTGCTGCCGAGTCGTTCGAGGTGGTCTCGGGCGAAGGTGACGGCAATGTCGGTGAAGTAGGCGTCGGACAGCGAGAGGAGCAGGTGGGCCTCGGAGTCGAGGTCGCTTCCGGCCTGTTCCGGTGGCTCGGGGCTGCCTGGTCGCGCGAGGCCGGCGGTGTGGGCTTCGCGGGCGGCCCGCAGCCAGCACGCGTCCGCGGCCGTGGTCGCGGCCGGGCCGGTGAGTCCTGCGTCCTCGACGTGATCTGCGGCGCGCAGCCGTAGGGACGTCGGCGCGTGGCCGTTCAGGATCAGCATGGCGTCGCGGATCTCGATGGTGCGCCGGTAGAGGCGGTCGCGAATGCCGCAGGGGTCGAGGGCGTCGCGCACCCGGTGCCGCTTGTGCCGGTACCGGATGTGCGGAACAGCCTCGCTGAGGTGTTCCCACAGCGGGTAGAGCTCGGTCAGGTGGCGGTGCTGACGCAGGGCTGTTCTCGCCTTGGGGTAGGCGGGCATGGTGCTGCCGACGGAGATCAGGAGCAGGGGTACGAGGGCGAGCAGGCCGTTCAGTGCGACGTCTGCGGTTGTCGGCACCGGGTGGACGTCGAACCGGGCGAAGAAGAGCATGGCGGCTCGGTGCGCCGCGTAGACGATCCCGATGCTCGTGCCGAGGCAGATCAGACCCAGGCCCCGGCGGAGCAGTAGGGGCCCCGGTCCGCGTGACCACTGCCACGAGAGCCGTGAGGCCGTCAGCATGGCCCAGCCGAAGTACGTCGTCCACACCAGGACGTAGGCCAGCACCAGGGTGTCGTGGGGGTAGGTGGTCATCAGGTCGAGGGCTTCGTCGGGCCGGTCGGCCAGGACGAACAGCGTGATCATCGTGGTGAGCGTGGCCAACGGGACGACGACGCCGACCCGAATCGGCCGCTTCCGGGCCGTCACGGTGGTCGGCCGTGAAGTCGCCGCCGCGTCGGCCAGGAAATCCAGCACGAAAGCCGCAGCGGTAACCGCGGCCGCGTGCTTCAGCAATGCGGAGACGCTGTGGATTCCGGAGGTTCTGTCGAGCCACCTCGAAGCGGTGTCGGTCGAGAAGCACATCTCGCAGGCGAGTACGAAGAACGCCGCCCATAGCGACCGCTTATCGCTGTTCCGCCAGGCACCCGGCGCCCGCCATATCGTGATCGCCCAGAGAGCGATGCACACGCCCAGATTGATTGCGGTCATGTCCGGCTACTCGGTCAGCGCTTTCAGAAGGTGACTTGACAGGGGGTCAGTGGGGCGCTGGGCGGCTTCCTCCGTCTGGCGAATTCTGCGTGCGAGCACGCCGGCAAGCCCTTCGGCAGCCTTTTCGTCTGCGTGCGTGTAGCTCGTGCGACCGAGAAGGCTGACGATTCGGTTGATCGGAAATCCGGCCCACTCCTCGACGGAGAGGACCTCCCCAAGACTGCGGCGCTGCGCGGCGCTGACGGGCGATGGCTCATGCTCATCCGTCGGAAGGCAGGAGTGGCCGAGCAGCATGTGGCACAGCTCGTGCAGGATGATGTGGGAGCGGTGCAGCGGACTCGTCGCGTTCTCCACGAAGATGTGATCCGCTCTTTCCAGCGCGATCCAGGCGCCGCAGGGCGCCTTGCTCGATGAGCCTTCGTGTTCTATCGCATGAATGCGGATCGGCCGCTCGCGTGTGGAGGCGATGCTGTCGCACAGCTTCTCAATGGTGAACGGGAGCGGTATGTCGAGGGCTGCTGCGACGGCGGAGAAATCAGTGGCTTCTCCGCTGTTGTCGCCGCTCTTCCTTCGCCAGTTACGCATGATCCTTTTCCCGCCCCGAAATTCTTCTTAGCTCCCTGTGATCCGGCGCTGAAAGCATAGGTGAGCGACGGGCCGACCGATTGTGACCGGTGCAACTCCTGCGGTCATGGAACTGCGGAGCGTTATGGCGTGACGCATGGGGGAGCGGGGGGATCGACGCGGTGGCGATGTGGGGCTACTGACAGTAATGATCTGCGTTATCGAAATGTCATCTGATCTCGAATTAGATGATCAAGCGAGGCGGGTGGCCCTAGTTGTTGCGCGGAGCCTTTTCGTCCTCAAGTCCCTCCAGGGAGCGGGCGCGCTCGATGAACCCGGCAAGGGTGGAGAGGGTCTCCTTGGACAAGCCGTTGGCGCGGAGGGCGAGGTTCCGGACGTCCTCGTCCTTGATCAGCTGCTCCAGGTCCTGCCGGGTGGCCGGCGCATCGTTCGCGGGTGCGGCGGGCTCTTCGTCATCGATGAAGTAGCTCGCCCGCACTTTGAACACCGCGGCAAGAGCCTTCAGCGTCCCTGCCGTCGGATTCCCCTTCGCGCCGCTGCGCAGCTTCTGGATCAGGCTGGCGCTGACGCTCGCCGACGGGTTGCCGGCCGCTGCGGCCCAAGCCGCCGTCAGGTCGGCCACCTCCTGGTTCGTGAACTGTCGCCCGCTGGGGTGTGGGCAGGTCTCGAACAGGCGGTTCAGTCTGGACTGGATCTCTCCCACGGCGTACTCCATCAGGGTGTGGCGTTACACGCACTCTAGTGCGTCCAAGGTGTCGCCGCGCAGCCCGGGCGCACTTTAGTCTCCCCGTCTCGCGTACTTTGGTGTACGTTGATCGCGATGCGACGCACCAAAGTCCGTCACCGCTGGTCAGTGAGCTGAACGGCGGAGATGAGCATTGCTGAGTCGCACCGTCCGGAAACGTGACCGGCGTCCGGGAGCTACCAACTCCTGGACGCCGGGCCGGCGCCGAGGGCGCCGATTCACTACCACGCGAGCAGCGGGACTTCTTTGCACGAGAGACCGCCGCACGCGCTCCTACGAGCCACGGAGTATCGCATGCCTGCCAAACCGAACGGAACCCACAACCGGGCGACGAGCCTGAGCCGGTCGCGGTTCACTCCCGCCGCAGCAGAGCCCGCTCGGAGCCACTGACATGGCGCGGATACGCTCCATCAAGCCGGAGACCTGGGTGAGCGAGACGCTCGCCGAAGTCTCCATCCCGGCGACGGTCACCTTCCTCGGGATGACCAACCACGCCGACGACCACGGCCGTCACCGCGACAACGCGGCGATCGTCTACGGCGTCATCTGGCCGATGCGTGACGAGATCGGCAGGGCGGACGTCGAGGACCACCTCCGGCAGCTCGCCTCCGCCGGTGCCATCTGCCGGTACGTCGGCTGCGACGGCCGGAAGTACTTCCACTACCCGACCTGGCGCAACCACCAGAAGATCGACAAGCCGAGCCTGTCCAGGCTGCCCGCGTGCCCGCACTGCGAGCCGGAGCGGTGCGGTGTCTGCAAGGGGCCCTGCATCCAGCGTGCCGCCATCACAGACGGCTCGGGAACGGCCGCCGGCAGCAGCACGGCGAATCCTCGACCCTTCGCCGAAGGCTCGGTGAACGCTCCCGAGCGTCTCGACCACCAGCCCGAGCACTCACCGGAGGCTCCCGCGCCGCGCGCTTCCGAGGCCGCCGACCAAGCGGGCCGTTCGGCCGGCACCGACAATGACCAGACCCCGGCGCCGCGGAAAACAGCAGTTCAGAGGGCATTCGCCGAGGACTCCCCGAAGGCTCGCCGAAGCCTCCCGGAGCCCTCGACGCCTGGATCCAGGATCTTGGATCCTGGATCGTCTTCACCTACGGGGCGCCAGGCGCCCGACGCGGACGCCGCCTCGACCGGTCAGCTGATCGGCGAGTACGTCGCCGCCTGCACCGAGCGACCTCCGGGCGACGTGCTCGGTCACCTCGGCCGCCTGACCAAGAAGCTCCTGGAGGAGGGCATCTCGCCCGACCACGTCCGGGCCGGGCTGCGCCGGTACGCCGAGATCCAGGGCCACCCCTCCAGGCTGCCGAGCCTGGTCAACGACGCCATGAACGCACGTGGTGCCGGGTTGGCCCGGCCGGGGATCCGGCCTAACGTGCCGGCCCACCAGGCGTGGACCAACCCGGTCGACGCCGTCGCCGCCTACGCCGAGGAGCTGTGATGCGCACCCACCGCGACCCACGGACCCTCGCCGAAGGCCCGTCGGTGCTCGACCGGATGACCCGGATCCTTGCGGCCCGGGGCATCGGGCAGGCCGCGGTCGACGCCCTCCCGGTCGAGGCGGAGCCGTACTCGCCGGAGGCGGCGCTGTCGGCCGGGATGCCGCCGCGCTACCGGGATGCGATGGCCGAGCGCCCGGAGGTCCTGGGCTGGGTCCGGCAGGCCGCCGCCCAGGCCGTGGCCCCGAGCGCCGGTGCCCGGCGCCAGGTCGCCACCGGTCCGAGCCTGCTGATGGCCGGAGTCGTCGGATCGGGAAAGACCCACGAGGCGTACGGCGCCGTCCGAGCCCTCGTACGGGCCGGCATCGGGGTGCGATGGCGCGCCACCACCGCCGCAGACCTCTACGCGGAGCTGCGGCCTGGCTCGGACACCGACGCCGAGCGGGTGCTCACGGCCTACAGCCGGGTGCCCCTGCTAATCCTTGACGACCTCGGCGCCGCCAAGAGCTCCGAGTTCGTGGAGGAGCAGACGTACCGGCTCATCAACCGCCGCTACAACCACATGCTCCCGACCCTGATCACCACCAACCTGCCGATCAAGGACCTCCGCACCTGCCTCGGTGACCGCGTCACCTCCCGGCTCGCCCAGATGACCACCCGGGTCAGCTTCGAGCCGGTCGACCGCAGACGCCCCCAGCGCGCTGCCTGACCCGCGCCGCGCCCGGCCGCCCCACGGCGAGCCGCCCGCCTCCACCGACCCAGCACACCTCTCCGCCGACGCCACTCGCGCGCGGAGAGCGATCGGAGCATCCCCCATGACCACCACGACCAGCGCTGCCTGCCACCGCTCCCTCGGTGACCGCAGTTGGCAGGAGCAGGCCGTCTGCTCCCCGACCGAGTACAACCTCGTCGACCCCGAGACGTTCTTCCCGGGCCCGGAGGACACGGCGGCCATCGCCGCCGCCAAGGCCCTGTGCGCCCAGTGTCCCGTCGCCCGCGCCTGCCTGGACGCCGCCCTGGAAACGGGCGACACCCACGGCATCAGGGGCGGTCTCACCGAGGAGGAGCGCGAACCCCTGCACACCAAGATCGCCGATCGCCTCGACTACAGCCGCGTCAACGCCACCCTGGCCGGCCGCGACATCCACCTCACCCGCGCCGAGCGCCGCGCCGTCGTCCTCGCCGGATACCGCCAGGGCGTTCCGGTCGAGCGACTCGCCTGGCTCCTCAAGATCACCGAGGAGCACGCACTCAAGCTCTACCGCGAGACCCGCCGCGCCATCCGCCACCGGCAGATCGCCCAGGACGCCGCCCGCGCCACCAGCACCGGCGACACCACCGACCGGCTCCACCGCGAAGACTTCGGGACGGCCGCATGAACGCCGCCACCGCGACCCTCCCGGCCCCCGCGCGCGTCACCGGCTGGGACAGGGCCGTCGTCATCGCCCTCGGCGCCGCCGGATGCGCGCTCTCCTACGACGCCCTCCAACAGATGGCCATCGCCATCCACGTCAGAGGTCCCCTCACCTACCTCTTCCCGCTCGTCATCGACGGCTTCATCGCCTACGGCGTCCGCGCCCTCCTGGTGCTGCGCGATGCCCCGCTGCGCGCCCGTGCCTACGTGTGGACGCTCTTCGGCGCGGCCACCGGCGCGAGCCTGTGGGCCAACGCCCTGCACGCGATCCGGCTCAACGAACTGCACTCCCGGGACGGAGGGCTGCGGATCGGCGACACCGTGGTCGCCGTGCTGTCCACCATCGCCCCACTCGCCCTGGCCGGCGCCGTCCACCTCTACATCCTCATCGCCCGCGGGCCGGTCAGTCCTCCTGACCTGGGCGGTCAAGGTGACCGGACGGCCGGCATCGGTCAGCGCACCGCAGCGGCTGACCTGCCCGGGAGAACGGCCCGGGTGTCCGGCGGTCAGGACAGCACCGTCGGTCACTCCGAGGTCGGTCAGCCGGTCACCCGCCCGGTCACTTCAGCGGAGCCTCGGCCGGAGGCGACTCCGGTCAGCCTGGCCAAGCCCCTTGACCTGGGCGGGCACCAGGACACCACCCGGTCGGTCACTGACCGGCCAGCGCCCAAGCAGCCGGTGACCGCCGCGCAGGTGAGCGCCGCAGAGGTCACCGGTCAGTCGGTCACCCACCCGGTCACCGCGCTGCAGGTCGCGGTCGCCGACAGCTCCGGTGACCGCCGCCCCGACCTGGACACCGAGGACCTGCTGGAGATCGCCCGGCAAGCGGTCAAGGAGGAGGACAAGCTGACCCGCAAGGTGGTCGCCCAGGCGATCCGAGGTCAGCAGATCCCGCTGTCCAGCGACACCTTGACCCAGCTGATGGCGCAGCTCCGCGAACAGCACAGTCAGCCGGTCACCACCAGCCGGAGCTGATCCGGCACCCGACCGCCGGTGTGACCAGCCCGGTCACACCGGCCCTCGCTCACCCGCACTCAGCATCGAACGGAAGTACCCCATCATGCGCACGACCCCTGCCACCTGGGCCGAAGCGGACTCCTGGCTCACCGTCCTGCACCAGCGCGGCCACGTCCACCGGGTCGAAACCGGCCCCGACGGTGCCCGCACTGTCCACCGAAGCCGACGCTCCCGGCCCTGGACCCTCCACCACCCCATACTCGCCCTCGACTTCATCGTGGACCTCCTCCTGGCCATCCGCCAGCGCGACACCGAGGCCAGTCGATGAGCGCGCTCAACCAGGCCGGAACCAGGGCGGGAAGGGCGTGTGACCCCGATCAGGCTCCTGGCGGAGCAAGTTGTGGGGTAAGGAGTCCTTACCCCACCCCCGCCCCGGAGGAGGCGGGGACACCCCGGTCGGCGGCGGACCCAGGGGGGCCTGCCGCCGACCGGGGAGTCGGCCCAGGGGTGCCGACCAAGGGGGAGTACGAGCAGCAGCCGACCGCCGCTCATGCCGCACCGCGTCGACGCCTGCGCCAAAGCGTGCCGCGCACCAACCGCATCTGCCCCCGATTCAGCGACCCCGAGTGGGCCCTCCTCCAGCGCGCCGCAGCCCGAGCCGACCTCGCCCCCGGCGGCTACACCGCTGCCGCCGCCGTGGCCGCTGCCGCGAGCACCGACCCCAGCGCTGCCGTCGCCGACTACCGGCGCGGCATCCAGGAACTCATGGAGTCCAACCGCCAGCTCGGCGCCGTCGGCAACAACCTCAACCAACTCGCCCACTACGTGAACGCCGGCGGCCAGCCGGGCGCCGAGCTGCGCCAGCTCCTGGCTCGCGTCGAAGCCTCCATCGACGCGGTCGACGAAGCCGTCGACTGGCTGGTCCGCCGGTGATCCCCAAGATCCGCACCGGCACCGACCGCGCCTTCCCCCTCATCGAGTACCTCTTCGGCCCCGGCAAACACGAGGAACACACCGACCAGCACCTCATCGCCTCCTGGAACAACTTCGCCCCCAACCCGGGCCCCAACCCGGCGCCGCACCAGGTCGCCAAACTCGCCAACCAGCTCGACCAGCCCGTCAAAGCCCTCGGCAAGCAGGCACCGGCCAACAAGATCTGGCACTGCTCGGTCCGCATCGCCCCCGGCGATCGGCACCTCGACGACGCCGAGTGGGCCATCATCGCCCGGCGCATCGTCCACGCCACCGGCATCGCCCCCGAAGGCGACACCGCCGCCTGCCGCTGGGTCGCCGTCCGCCACGCCGCGGACCACATCCACATCGCCGCCACCCTTGTCCGCCAGGACGGCCGACTGGCCGCCCTCAGCTTCGACAAGCGCAAGGCCCAGGCCGAAGCCCGCCTCATAGAGAAGGAGTACGGTCTGCGCCAGCTCAACCCCGGGGACGGCACCGCTGCCAAGAACCCCACCAGCCAGGAACACTTCAAGGCCCAGCGAGCCGGCCGCACCGAGACCCCACGCGAGAGCCTGCGCGAAGCCGTCCGCCAGTCCGTCGCCGGAGTCGCCACCGAAGCCGAGTTCTTCAACGGCCTGCGCGAGGCCGGCCTGCGAGTGAAGCTGCGCCACGCCCCCTCCGGCCACGTCCTCGGATACAACGTCGCCCTGCCCGGCGACCGCAACGCCAGCAAGGAGCCGATCTGGTTCTCCGGCAGCACCCTGGCCCCTGACCTCTCCCTCCCACGCATCCGCCGCCGCCTCGACACCGCACCCGCCACCGACACCCCGCAGCCGGACAACAGGCCGGACCGGCCCGACCACACTGCTCCCGCGCGCCGACGCCGGGACGCCGCCCACGCCGCCGAGCACGCCGCCGACATCCTCGACCAGGACGACGACGAGGCCGCCGCCCAGCTCGTCGGCACCGGTGAACTCCTCGACGCCCTCGCCCAGACCTCCCCGGCCGCCACCCGCGCCGAACTGCGAGACGCCGCCCGCGCCTTCGAGCGCGCCACCCGCAGCCACGTCCGCGCCGAGTCTGCCGACATCCGTGCTCTGCGCTCGGCCGCCCGCGGAATCGTCCAGGCCGGCAGCGCGCTCGGCCGGGGCGAGGACGGCGGCACCACTGCCATGGTCCTGTCCACCCTCGTCCTGGTCACCCTGGCCGCAGCCCGCTGGCACTCCGCCCGAGGGCACGCCCAGCAGGCCGCCGCCTCCCGCCAGGCCGCCGACCATCTACAGGCCGCCTACCAGCAGGCCGCAGCCACTCCGATGCGCACCATGCGGGAGTACGGCCGTGTCCTTCCGGAGATCGAGCGCCGCCGCCACGACACCACCATCCGCACTGTCCTCGGGCAGGGCCGGAAGCCTGCAGCATCGGCCCGCCGCCACGACGCCCTGGCAGCCGTCCTCGCAGAAGCCGAGCAGGCCAGCCACGACCCGAAGGCACTCCTCGAAGAGGCCACCTCCCGGCGTGAACTAGGCACCGCCCGCAACCGCGAAGACGTCCTGGTATGGCGTATCCGCCGCCTCGCCAAATTGCCCGCAGACCCCGTACCACCGCGCACGGCTCCTGCCACCACGGCCGGGACCAGTGCGAAGCCGGGACGAGCGGCACCGCGCGTTGATTCGTCGGCACCGGCTCAGCTCGTGACTGACCCGCACCGCCGGGCCCTGCGCCGCTGACTTCCCACCGAGCATGTCACCCCAGCAGCTCGCTGGGCCCCACCCTGCGCTTCTCGGTACCGCGTCCCACCAGGTACTACGCGAGAAGCCGAGCTCACGTACGGAGAGCTTGTGGCCAGGACCGACGAGCGTAGAACCAGCGCCCGGGCCCGACCTCGGCGGCTTCCGCCCGCTCCTGTGGCTGTTGTGTGACAGCCGGCCGCCGAGGTCGGGGGGCGTACGCCTCGCGAAGTGGCCCCATCGAACCGGCGCTTCGCGGACTGCTCGCAATCTGCCCGAAGCTTCGGGCTCGCCGGGACTGACTGCTGATCAACCACCGCCGCTACATCTGGATAGGCTGCAGCTGCGGGGCTGAGTGAGCACCTGCGGGTAGGCTCCGGGATCCAGCCGCGACGCCTTGGATTCGCCAGGCCCTACCTGGAGTGACGAGTTGTGTGGCATCGGCTATACCCGGCGCTGGTACGCGGTGCTGATCCCGTACACGAGGATGGCGCCGAGGATCCAGCCGGCGACCATGAGAACAGTGGCTACCCAGCTGGTGTGTCCCTGGGGAATCCACAGGGCCCGCTGGCCGAAGCTCACGACCGGCAGGAGCAGGTCCAGGGTGTAGAGCGCCGGTTGGAAGTGGCCGTTCGCTTTGGCGTCAGTACCAACGCTCTCGCCGTAGGCGCTCACCAGTGCGGAGCTGGGCCGCAGGTCAGTTCGTGCGAGTCCGAAGTACACGGTTCCGAAGATTTCGAGCCCCGCGAGGAAGTAGAGGACGCGTGCGGGGTGGTAGCCGTAGCCGACGGCCGCCCACAGGATGCGAGACCAGAATCGCTCACGCCATCCCGGCCGAGGGCGCTTCTTCTGACCGCGGTAGAGGACGTCGCGGGCGAAGTCCTCCCGGCCGGCGGCGCGGTACACCGCGGCGAGTTGCTCATAGGTTTGTGCCGAGTAGGAGTCCTTCACATAGAGCCAGTTGAGCCGGTCGTTGACGGGTCTCTTCTCGACGTTCCACAACGCGTTGTAGGTGAACTCGGCAAGCAGCGTGCGGTTCTGCGGCCAGACTTTCGGGTCGTCCCTGAGTACTCCGACGGAGGCGTGCCGAAGGTCCACCGCCCCGCCGATCGGGTTGTCACCCTTGATGCGGAGCGCGCCCTGCACCGTTGCGCCGCTCAGGTCGAGCGCCATCTCGTCCCGACCCCGGCTGATGTTGGGCCTGATGATCCTCAGATCGCCGCCGATGCTCGCAGCGCGCAAGCTGATCGTGCCCTCCACGGTGAGCCCCCGGTTCAGTTCGACCGTCTGGGTTGCCTTCAGGCCTCCCAGGAGCAGGGCGTCCTGCCCGGGACGGTGGATCTGTCCTCCGATTCGCAGGTCACCGACGATCGCACCGGAGAAGTCCACGAGGCCCTCGGCCTCGAATGCGCCCTGGAGGAGGAGGCTCGTGCGGACTGTCAGCTGTTGTGCGGCCACCGAGGTCTGTCCGGCGTTGTGGAAGGAACCGTCCGAGAGTTCGGCCTTGCCTCCGATCTCGGCGCCCTCAAGTGTCACCCTGCCCGTGCAGGTGAATCCCTTGTTGAGCAGTAGGTCGCGGGTCACCTTCACGCCGCGGGCATCGAGGGCGTCCTCGTTAGCCCTCGGCCGGGAGATGGAACCGCCGCCGCAGTCGAGGTTGCCCCTGACCACGGCGTCTGCCAGAACGACCTTGCCTTCCGCCCGGAATCCGATGCGGTTAGCCTCACGCTGTGCGGACTCGGTGGCGAACTTGATGTCGTTGACCCGGAGGCCGCGGGCATCGATGGCGGTGTCGACCGGGTGGAGGAACTGACCCCCGCCAGCCTCCAGATCGCCGTCGACGGTTGCGCCGCCCAGCATGAGCATGCCGTTGACGGTGACGCCGTCCGTGAAGTAGAGGTGTTGCTTGACCTGTGCCCTGGCCAGATCCAGTGCGGCGTCCTCTCCCTGGCCGTGGAAGGTTGCTCCTCCAAAGAGCATGGACCCGCCGACAGCCGCCCCGGTGAAGTCCACTGCCTGGTCGGCGGTGAGTCCGATGCACCCGACGTCACCGCTGACGTGCAGCTTTCGCGCGTGCAGCACACAGCGGGTGTGCAGATCGCACGTTGCCGTGCTGGACGAGGTCATCGTGGTTCCCCGGAAAGAGAGCTGCCCGTCGACCTTGGCTCCGCTGAGAGCCGTCCTCCCGTGGACGGTCATGCCGTTCAGGAATGCACTGGCACCGACGATGATGCCGTTCATCGCCAGCGTGGCGGCGTCGGGCGCCTGGGCCGGATAACCTCGCAGGACGGTGTGTTTGAGGTTCAGTTGTTTGTCGATCCGGGCCTCTTTGAGGTTGATGGTTGTGCAGCTCGACGCGGTGACGAACAGACTGTTTACGGTGTGGAGCTGTACGGCACTCAGGTTCGCCAGGTGACACCGCTCCAGGTAGACCGCCGTTGCCGTTGCCTGATCCAAGTTGATGTCATCGGCGAAGTGGCAGTGCCTCAGCTCCAGCGTGGCGTTCAGGGCGACGGCCTCCAGATCGAGCTCGCCCTCGATGTGGGCCCCGACCAGGCGTAGCCGAGTGATGCGCATGGCGGTCGTAGGGTGGGTCAGCAGGTCGCGGATGACGGTCGCCCTGATCGTGCGCGAGGACGGCCAGCTTTCGCCCTGGCTCGCGTCGCCGTCGCCGAGACGCGTTTCCTCCGAGGCCAGGGCTTTCTCGCGAAGCTTCGTCTCGGCTTCCGTCCACATGGGAGAACTCCTTTGGAGTCATTCGGGCACGTACGGAAGAGAGTAGGCCCGTGAAGACTAACGGCCCGGCACCGCATCAGGTGCAAGTACGTGTCGGAGGCAGGGTTGCTGCGTGATAGCGCTCTGACTTGCGTGCGGGGGCCAGAACTGCACCGGTGCACAACGTGACGGACGTCGGGTTCGCTCGTTGGGCTGTTCATGGGTGGGGAGATTCCGACGTCGATGCTCGTATCTGGTCGGTCGGGCTCCCTGAACGGCCTGTCCGGCGGCCCGCTAGGTCGGAGAGGTGTGGATCGCCCGAGAGGTCGGCATCGGCGTGGAGTGGCCCCGGGATCGTCACCGGCACCAACTTGTCCGCCATGACTCGTCCGTTCCGTCTGACCGGAAAGCCCGATGTCAGGCTGTCACGTCACGGACTCGCGCGATCTTTCATGTGACGATTGGGGGCTCTTCCCACGTTCAGGTCCCGGCAGCGCAACATGGCGCTGCCGGGATGGTGGCCGAGACGCGGCGCCGGTGGCGACGCGAGAACTCGCAGCCGGACGCGCACGGTGAGGTTTGAGGCTCGCCTCAGACCCTGTCGGTCGGGGAGAGCGGGAAGAAGCCGGGCCTGCCTCCGCCAGGGCCCGTGAATCGGTACGTCGTGGCAGCGGAAAGCACGTTGCTCGGTGGGTCGCCGTTCTCGATGAGGATGGCCTGGCCGGGGAAGGTCAGCATGTCGTGGTAGAAGTGGTCGACGACGTTCGAGGTGATGTCGACATCCTCCCCGACCGGTTCGCGGTAGGTGACCACGGGGGAGTCGAGGACGACGAAGCCGGGGTGGGGGAGGCCCTCCCTGAGGCAGTACCGGGCGAGGGCGGTGGTGAACGCCGAGTGCAGGACCGAGCGCACGCCCTGGCCGCGGCCGGATCGGGGCCGGCTGCCGGCCCGGACGTCCATGCCGTACTGGTCGTACTCGGCGAACTCGACCGAGGGAACGGACCAGGCGTCCAACGTCCGCCGCAGGACATCGTCGAACCTGGAGAGCACCCGGGCGGGGATGTGGCTGGCGGGCCGCTGGGACCGGACCGCACCTGCCCCGTCGAGCTTGGATCGCCGTTCGTCCAACTCCTCGATGCGGGCGTGGAGTTCGAGCTCGCGTTCGGCGGTCGAGCGGGCCGCCAGGAGGTCGTCCATGTGCGTCCGCAGGGGTTCTAGGCGCTCCTCTGCCTGGGAGATTTCGGCGTCGAGCTCTCTGGCTCGCAGGAGTAGGACGCCCCTTCGTCCGACCAGCTCGTCCAGCTGGGTCCGCAGGTCGGCGATGGTCGGGAGGAGGTCGGCGAGGAGCGAGCTGGTCTTGGCGGCTTCGGCTTCGACGGCCGCCTGCAGCTGGGTCGTCTCCTGCTCCCCGTGGCCGTGGTGTTGGTGTTCGGGTTCGGCGCCGCAGAAGACGCAGGTGCCGACGCGGAAGTAGCCGAGGATGCTGCCTGCTTCGCTGACCATCGCGAGCCGGTCGAGGTCGGAGCGGTACTGCTGTTCCAGCAGCCCGAACCGGGTGAGCAGGTCGTGGACCTCGGCCAGGCGGGACTCGACGGCGGCGAGTTCCTGAGCGGCGTTCATGCGGTCGGAGACTGCGCCGACGTGGCGGTCGGTGATCACCCGCAGGGAGCGGGACTGACCGTCGATGGTGGCTTGGATTCGCGCCAGTCGTTCGCGCAGCTGGGAGGCGTTCTCCCGGGTCGTCAGCTTGGCGGAGAGTTCGACGACGATCTGGTCGAGGAGCCCGATCTGGCCCTTGTGGACCCGGCGCTCATTGGTGTTCGGCCCAGCGTCGATCAGCGGGTCGTCCTCGCCGGTCAGCAGGTACTTCATCACTGAGGCGGCAGCGGTCTTGCCTGAAGCCGCGTTCGACCGCAGGACGGGGGAGAGGGGGTCGCCCATGCGGGTCTCGGTCACCAGGGACAGGTGGACGAGGTCGGCCAGGGACAGTCCGCGGGTGCCGCCGGCGTCGTTCTTCCGGATCCGGGTGTCGGCGTAGCCGAGTTCTGCGAGGAGCATGGCGGAGAGGCTGCGGGAGCTGTTTGAGCGGTGGACTGCGGTCAGTTCCCGGTCGGACCTCCGGGTGACCAGGTCGCGCAGGTCCTCGTAGTGGACGGCGACGGTGCCGGCGCCCGGTCGCCGGACCAGGGTGATCGGCGCTCCATCGGGCATCTGCAGTCCGAGGAGGATCTGGCTGTAGCCCTCGGCTTCGGGGATGAGCGGCAGACGCGCACCACCGAGCATGTACTCGATGGACTCGACGATGAAGGACTTGCCGGTGTCGGACGCGCCGTAGATGACGGTGAGCTCGGGGCCGAAGGCCACCCGGGCGGTGGGCTTTCCGGAGCCCGCGTACGTGAGGTGGGTCAGTCGCAGGTCAGCCACGGGGAACCTCGGGGGGTAGGGGCGTCTCGGCCGGGCGGTTGAGCAGCGCACGGGTGGCAGCCCGGACGTCGGCGCCGGGCGTGTATTGGTGGACGGCCCATTCGGCGCGTTCGCGCAGGCGCTCGACGTAGGGGGCTTCGAGGAGTTCGACGAACGCGGGCCCCCGCTCCGTCGCGCGGTAGACGAGGCCGTCGTCCGCGGGCTCCAGCCGGGCCAGCTCGGCGTGGATCAGGACGAGCAACGCCTTCTCCAACAGGCTGCGCTTCATGCCGAGTTCGCCCGATCGAGCGGGAAGGTCGGGGTGGAGGCTCGGCGGGCCGTCGAACTCGCCGCTGTGAAGCAGTGCGTAGTCGAGGAGGGTGATCTGGGCCAAGTCCAGGGGTTCGGGATGGCTCTCAGCGAGCAGGATCAGCGCGCGCATCCCGACTTCGAGAGGGCTGTTCAACGGATTCACGCGGCACCTCCGCGGCACCAGAGCAGGCGGTCGGCGTTCGCCAGGTGGTGGCAGACCCCCTTGCGGTCCAACGGCCGCACGAACTCGGTGAGGATCGTCCTGGTGAGCTCGACGTTGCCGGAGGCAGCCAGGACCGCCTGCACGCGGTCGTACCCGAACTCGAACCTGCCAGCCGCGACCTCGACCACGATGTCGTAGACGTCGTCGAGGACGGCTTCGAAGTGCCCGCCGGCGGTCGCGTCGCGGGCGAACAGGCGCAGCGATTCCGCGCTGTAGAAGGCCTCCCGCTGTCTACGCAGGTGATCGCGTGCCTCGTCGTGCTCGGCGATGCGCTCAAGGGTGTCGGCCTGCTCGCCCCAGAGTTCTCCGTAGGCCCGCACCAACTGCTGGATGTAGCGGGCCTCGTTTGGAGCTGGCGCATCAGGCGGCAGCATCCTCTGCGGACGTGGCGCCGGCGGTTGGGGAAACCGCGCCGCCCAGTGAGGGGTGGTCTGGTGCATCGACAACATCTCGTCCATGTCGATGGTGGTGAACATGGAGAAGTCCGTGGCCTCGGCGAGTTCGCGGAGCTCGTGTCGCTTCTCGGCGGTGAGCGAGGTGACGACGGGATCGCCGGTGGATGCCAGGTCCTTGAGGAACTCGGCCTTGGACTCGGTTCGCTTGGACAATCGCCGGACGAGACGGGGGCCGATGATCGGCGCGACGAAGACGTACTGCTGCGGCATGATGAAGTGCCCGCCCACCACAGAGGCGAACATTTTGCGCATCTCGGGGGCAGCCTTCGACCACGTCAAGGCTTCCCCGTAGTGCTTGCACTGGTAGTTGTGCCAGGTTCCCTCAAGCCCGTACGGGGTCAGGTAGCCGGCGACATCGACCCCGTGATCCCCCGAACCGCCGTGTCGCTGCACAGCGACGTACTTCGTCTTCAGGGCAGGGACCCACTCCTTGACGAACTCCTCGAACTCATCGGGATCGTACGAGAAGACGATCTTCTTCGGGGACGGTACGGCGTGGGTTCTCAGCCAGGGACCGATGAGCGTCAGCGGCGGCTCGATGTTGTCCGCCCTGGTGTCGACATCGCCAGACACTTGTCCCAGCCCCCCGAGTCCGGTGCATCCGTGACCAGCCGATCACTCGGGGTCAAGTGATATCACTGCTGCCCCGGCCGAGAGAAGAGTACGAACCAGGTCTGACCGATCAGGTCGCTCCCGGTGCGTGATCACGCGGATGCGGAGGCGGCCCCGAAGGCTCGGTGCCGCCCCCGCATGGTCAGGTCTACCGCCTCATGGCGGTCCTGCGGTCAGCCGGTGGTGTTGTCGTCAGGCGGGTTGCCGTGGAGGTCGCGGCGGTAGCCCTGGCCGAGGGGGTTCCAGGCGCGGACGGTGCTGGGCTCCAACGGGGTCGATCAGGAATGCTGGTGTCGTCGGGAGCGGGCAGGGCCTCTCGAACCCCGGGCGTGGGCAGTATGAAGGTTGATGCCCAGATACGCCGCCATCTCGCGATAGCCCCAGAACTCCTGGTCGTCGGTGGCTTCGTCCGCCTCGGCCGGCAGGTCCGGGGAGGTGGGGTGCGTCAGGCCCAGGAGCGGCCGCTCCCGATGCTTTGGAGCAGGGGAGGTTGTCCGTGGTGGGTAGTTGGGAGACCGCAACGCGAAGGGCGGCGGTGGCGACGGCGAGGGCAGAGCACAGCTCGGTCACTTCGCGCAGGGTGGGGCGGACGAGGCGGGGCCAGTCGTCGGGGGCGGCGAGCCATGTGGCGAGGTGAACCTCGGTATTGGCGAGTCCGAGGTGGGCGGTGACGTTCCAGCCGGATCCGGTGGCCGGCTCCCACCGCAGTCGGATGCGGCCGAGCGGCAGTGGGGGCGCGGGGTTCGAGGTCCAGTGGACCTTGATCGGATCGTCGGGCGACGCGGAGACGCTGTGCACGAGCGCTCCGCTCGCCCACGGCGGCACGGACCGCAGGGCGAGGCTGTCGAGCGGGAGAGGAAGCTCCGGGTGATCGCGGGTGGGAATGCGGGGTCTCCTTCGGTCGGTCGGGTTGGTTCAGGCCCAGGCGAGTTCTTCACGGACGGCGGCGGGCAAGTAACCCTCCTGACCGTCCTCGGGCAGGTAGACGACACCGTCGTGAACGACGACGGTCCCGGCCGGCAGGTGCGAGAACGGCCAGTCCGGGTTCACCGCGAGCCGGACGTGCAGGTTCGGGTCGAGGTCCTGGAGCTGGACGATCAGATGGGCGACGGTCAGGTACTGCGGCACGAAGGTCTCCTCGCGGTGGTGATCAGCAGGGCGGTAGGGCGGATGAGAACGAGGTCGTCGGCGGGCCACGGGTCGCAGGTGTCCCACGGATAGCCGGTGGTGAGGACGACGATGCCGTCCCGGCCTTGGACTTCCGGCAGGCCACAGACCCCGCAGCCACAGGTCGGGTCGTAGCGCCCGGGGCTGGCCGGGTAGGGGCCGGAGGCGAAGTAGTCGGCCGAGGGAAGGTGGTCGGGTCCAACGGGGTGGAAGGCGGAGACGATCAGGTCGCCGGAGCGAACCTCGTCGGCGCGGACGACCCGCAGGGCTGGGCTGACGAGGATGTGGCGGGAAGCGCGGTGCCCAGTGATGGCGGTGACGATGACCGGGTGGAAGTCGATGCAATGGGTGCTCGTCGTGGTTTCCCTTCAGGTGAGCGGGCCGAGCGGCGGGCAGGCCGGGGTTGATCAGCTGGTCGTTCCCCTCGTCGACCTGCGGTTTCGGCGACATGAGTACGTTGGCATGCGGTGCGCCGTAGGTCGTAGTCGATTCCGGCCGTCGGCGGTCTGCCGTCGGTGAACTGGCCGGGAATGGATCGGCGCAGTCGGGTGCTGGAACGGGGTCGCGGCGAAGGACCGCAGTGGGACGCGAAGGGGGAGAAGGCGTGAGGTCGAGCAGAGGCCGGGACATGGTGGCGCTGGAGCGCAAGGTCCGGTCGGCAGGGCGGGCGTGGACGCTGGGCGACACTGCGGCGATCGCCGACGGCCAGTGGGCCGTGCGCACGACGAGCCGGGTCGAGCGGCGACAAGCAGCCGTGGTGGAGGCCAGCCTGGACGACGGGCAGCGGGTGGAGCTGACCGTGGAGGAACTGGCCCGGGTGGTGGGCGCCGCCGATCCAGGCGAGCACCACGACCAGGCCGCGGACTGACCGGTCGCTATTGCCGGTTCGCCGTCGAGGGAGTCCGAACGGCTGCGATTGGCGGGGTGGACTGCGCGGCTGGCGGGCCCAGCAGGCGAGGCGAGTTCGTGGTGCGCGCGGTGGCGGCCTTCACGCGCTCGGCGTCGGACCGTTCTGGGCCTGCAGGGCGAGCTCGCGGGCGTCGACGATGTGGCGGATCATCTGGACGGCCGTGTTGCTCTCCGCGTAGGCGGTGCGAAGGGCGCTCGCTGAAGCCGTGATCCGGTCGAGGTCGTAGAAGGCGGGGACGTGGCCTGGCCGGGTGAGCGCGTGCAGCCGTTCCTGGTGCACGGCGGCGGAATTGGACGCGACGACGAGGTGGGCCCGGTGGTGCATGGCCGCGCGCAGCATCGGGTCCTCGACAGGCAAAACAGGGCGCGGCCTTCTCCAGCTCGGCGACCGTCCGGCCCCAGGCCTTCTCGACTATCGCGTTCGCGTGCTCCAGGGCGGTGGCGTCGGACACGGGGGTTCCTCCGGGTGTCGGTGATCAGCGGGAGCGTCCGGCGACGGTGGCCCGAGGGAGCGCCGGCGGCCGGGTGGTGGTGCTGTAGGCGAGCGTGGATGGGGCGGCTCGGGGCACGGAGAGCGAGCGGGAGGAGGCTGCCCGAACGCGCGCTACCTCCAGCGGACTCGGCGCCGTCGGTGTTGCGGTGGCGACGGCGGGCAGGTGCTCCAGGTCGACGCGCCACATGTGCCGGTAGACCGGGGTGGGGTCGGCGACGGCGGTGGCGAGCGTATGGAGCAGGTGCTCGGGCAACCGGGAGGAGGCGGTGGCGTACCAGACGTCGCGGGGCGGGCCGACCTCGAACAGCCAGCGCTCGGTGTCGCCGGCCATCTCGGACGCGTGCTGGAGGAATTGGCCCCGGCGGTGCAGCCGGATGAGGTTGTCGGGCGACTGGTGGGTGAGGAAGGGGGTGGCCGGATTGAGGTGCCAGCCGGAGGTGAGGAGCTGGAGGGGCACGTATGCGCCGTCCGGTTGAGGCCCGCTCTTCAGGTAGGCGTCCGGGCCCTGGGCGTAGGCGTTGGCGAGGGCAGCGGTGAAGTCCTCGACGACCTCGGGAGGAGTCTTGTGGTCGAAGGTGACCAGCCAGTCGGGTGGGGCGAAGGCGTCTCGGCCCGCGCTGATCTTCCAGTACGTGGCGTCCTCGCCCTCGGGCAGGAAGGCCAGACGGGCCCGCAGGTCCGGTGCGGTGACGAAGGTGTTCGCCAGCTCATCGTGGCTGAGTGCCCAACCTGCGGCCAGCAGCCGCTGGATTGGCGGTGAGACGTCGGCGTCGGAGTTGGCGAGGTAGCGGGGCGTGACCCGGTACTCGCGGGGCTTCTCGGAGGCGTGCGGCATCGGGTCGTCCAGGGTCAGCGGCGGCGCGCGGGGGCGGGCGCGGGCCGGGATGCGGGCGGGACAGTCGGGGTGGTCGGCCGGCTGTCGGGCGCTTGGCGTGCGTAGGCGGTTCGGGAGGGCGGCTGGGCGGTGAGGTGGGGCAGGTGCTGGGCGGGGAGGTCGCAGCGTCGCCGCCCCACGGGAACGGGCGAGCTGAACAGGAGGGTGGCGCGGATGAGGGGGTAGAAGGGCACACCGGTGGTGAAGTCCGCACGCCAGGACGGGTTTCGCAGGTTGCCCGCGAGCATGCTCCAGGCCGGCGGGGTGAGGCCGGCGGCTTCGGCGTCGGGCGGCTGGTGGCCGAGGCGGTGCCGGTAGACGGCCGTCAGATCCGGTGCGATCTGGTCGTGGAATCCCTTTGGGCTTTTGCCGGCCCGCCAGCCGCGGTCGGCGAGAACGGAGGCGGGGGTGCGGGGGAGGTGATGGGGGCCGCCGTGCAAGTAATCGCGGTGCCCGCTGCGCAGGCCGTCGATGAGGACGGTCGTGAAGGCGGAGGTGATCTCGGCGGGCGTACCGGGCGCGAATGACGCGCGCCAGAGCGGGGCGGAGCTTGGCCAGCCGTAGCCGTGGACGGTCCAGGAAACGGGGCGGTCGTCATGGGGTTCGCCGGTGATGATGGCGGTTCGGCATGGGCTGGTGAAGCGGATTGCGCCGTCGGGTGCGCGGGTTCGGCTCCACCCAGGGGCGGCGGTCAGCGTGTCGGTGATGAGTCGGTGGTCGCCGGGGCCGGCGAGGCGGAGCGGGTGGACGAGCAAGGGCGTGGAGGAGGGCACGGGGCTCCTGAACGTGGCGGCAGCGGGCCCGCACGCGGGCGATGCGGAGTGCGGGCCGGGGGTGCTGGTGTTGGGGAGCGGTTCTCCGACGAGTGGCCATGGCGGTCACCGTCCACGGGAGGGATGGGAGGTCGCCGTCACCGCTGCGGGAACGCGCGGCTGCGGGGCAGGGGCGTGGCTGAACAGGCCGGCGGGGGTGGGGCTTCGCCGCAGCGCGGCCGCGGTCTGTACGGCGTCCGCTCCGGTGACCAGGGTTCGGGTGGCGGCTGGCACCCGGGGGATCGGGCGGCCCGGCGTAGCGTCGCGGTCCACCAGCCCGGCGTCCACCATGGCGGCGAGGCGCTTTCCGACGTTCGGCTGGTTGACCGCCGGGTGGTGGTGGGCGACGTCGCGCACGCGCATCCCCGGGCCGTACTTGGCGATCGTGTGGACGAAGTGCGTGGTCCTCGGGGGAGCCGGCGCAGGACGCTTTCCACCCGTGCCGCGTCGGTGGCGGTCAGGGCGGTGGTCGGCTGGGCGAACATGGTCGGGACTCCGAGTCAGCGGGTGCGGGGAGAAAGCGGGGTGCGCGCCGGGGCGCCGACGGGAGGTGTTGGGGAGGCGGCGAGGTATCAGGCGAGGCTGGTCTCGGGGTTCTCCTCGGGGCGGCACCAGTGCAGGGTCCAGACGTCCTCCACGCCGAGCCGCTCGTAGACGCGGTGGGTGGCGGGCCTCGCGAGCAGGTCGTGCGGGTTCACTCGGCCGTCTCCATCCGGGCGATGAGGGAGCGGACCAGGGTGGGAAGGCTGTCGGGGCCATTGCCGCCCAGGCGCACGAAGCTGACCGACTCCTTGAGGAGGTCGTGGGCGTCCTCGGTCAGGGCCCCGACGATCTCCATGCACGCGTCGGTGAAGTCCGAGGCCGCGATCAGAGCCCGGCCCAGGACCTGGAGGTAGAGGCTGGGCGGGAGTCCGGCTTCGGCCGCCAGCGTCGCGACCGATTCCCGGTCGTGGGCGGTGCAGGCGGAGAGATCGAAGTCCGCCAGCTCCCCGGGGGCCGCGTCGGCGGTGTCCGAGCCGGACAGGCCCGCCATCGTGGCCAGGGCGTCGACGGTCCGGGTCAGCTCGGCGAGCGACTCGGTCAGCCACCCTAGGGCGGAGGCTTAGGAGGCCAGGGTGAACAAGGTGGCCGGGGTGGTGGGCAGTTTCTCGTCGAGCAGGTCCTCCATGCGGTTCGCGAGGGCCGTGAGTGCCTCGGGCCCGGCAGTGAGCGGGCCGAGAACGGGGTGGAGGTAGGAGCGGGAGAACGGGGTGGAGCACTAGATGGTGGCAATGCCGGAGACGGCCTCAGCTGCCTCGACGAGCCAGATGGCGAGTTCGGCGTGGGTGAGGGAGAGGGGCATCATCGAGCCCTTCGGGAAGAAGAGTTGACGGCGAAGCCGGGGGAGGCGGTGGTGTGGGCGGTGCCGGCGCTCGCCGTCTGCGTCGGCCGCGTGGAGCGGGCGCGGGCGGCGCGCACGCGGGTTTCCTCGGCGGGGTTGAGTCCGGGTGGGAGGTTGAGTCCGGTGCGGCCCAGCCGGTTCTGGGCGGAGCGGTACACCGCGTAGTCGAGCCGTGAGCCGGCGGCGACGAGGTGGACCTCGCGGCGGTGCTGGGAGTCGGGTGGGGCGTTGCGGAACTGCACGACCAGGCGATGGCTGGCCCATTGGTCGCCGACGCCGAGGTAGATCTTGTGGCAGCCTTCCAGCCGGCCTTCGAGGCGGGTGGCGACGCGTTCACCGTGCACGAGGTCCTGCAGGTGCAGAAGGGCCTGGTCGCGGATGGCGTCGGGGAGTTGGCGCAGGTCGGCAATGGCGTCAGGGTGGGCGGAGAAGGCGAACTTGGCGCGGCTCACAGAGACTGCCCCCGGTCGGGCTGCGAGAGGGCGGCGGTCGCTGCGGAAGCGGCGGCCAGGACGCCAGCAGCGGTGACGGCCGGAACCGTGGTGCTGCGGGCGAGCGCGGCGCTGGTACGCAGGGCGTCGGCGTCACGGCGATACTCCGGCGGCTCGGGCAGCGGGGCAGAGCGGTGCTCCAGCCAGTAATCGGCGGCGGAGTGGTCAGCGAAGGCCCCCTCGCGCACCGTGTAGGTGAATTGGTCGGGCTGGAGCGTCTCCAGAAACAGGCGGACAGGTAGTTCCTTGGCCTGGCTGTCCACGGCGATGCTCCAACCCTCGGTGTCGGAGCTGTCGATTACCCGGTAGTCGGCGACCTCAAGGCTCTCGCCCGAGCGCCGGATGCGGTCCTCGACCCGGAGGGACAGCTCGTCGGCGGGGCGGGGGATCTCGAAGACCGGTGCGAGCGCGTTCGGCGGGCAGCTGCGGTTGATGAGCCAGTTCTGCGCGAACACGAAGGTGGCGTGCTGCTCCCGGTGCATGCTGAACAGGCCTCGGCTGCTGTCGCGGTCGATGTCGAAGGAGACGATGTTGGCCTTGTTGGGGTAGTCCCAGGTCGCCGTCTTGTCGAAGGCGATGATGAAGCTGCGCTCGCCCACGTCGTGGCGGGAGATGAGCTGGAAGTCGTTCTCCCAGGGGTGGTTGTACGCATAGCCGGGGGACTCGTCGGCGGGCTTGAGGCCGTCGAGGTGGAAGTCGAGGGTGTTCATGTGGCGAGTCCCAGCTGATCGGGGGTGGACAGGAGGCGGTGGGCCAGCCGGGACGGGCTGGTGGTGCAGGCGGCGAACGGGCCGTCCGGGGAGCGCAGTTGGAGCAGGGTGTGGTCGAGGTGATCGCGGTGCCACGTGGCGGGGCCGCTCTGGCCGGCCTCGGCGGTGGTGAGCTGTTGCCAGGCGAGCCACAGGCCGTGGAGGCGGGCGACGGCTTCCGGGTGCTCGTGCCACTTCGCGCACCAGGGGCGGGTTGAGCCGATCTCCCGGCCGTAGACGGGCAGCAGGATGTGGGTGACCCAGAAGTCGAGCTCGGCAACCTCGGCGGCGTACTGCGAGCCGCCCATCGCGAGGATGAACAGCGGTGGGGCGGCTCCGAGTTCGCCCGCAGTCTCGGGGACCGCCTCGGTGAAGCTGGGCCCCGGAATGGCGTCGGGTTCGGAGCCGAGGCGATCGAGGATGACGCCGTGCTGGCGGACCTCGGCCATGGTGCGGCTCAGGGCGCTGACGAGGTCGTCGAGGTCCTCGTCGGGGATGCGGATCGGCTCGGGCTCGGGGGTGCCCGGGATGGGGTCGGACATGGCACATCCAGAGGGATCGGACGGACGGGAGAACAGGGCCGGAAGGTTTTCTTCGGGTCATGGCGGGGCTCCGGTGTAGCGGTTGTCGAGTGCGAGGATCTGCGGGATCGGCGGCTTGGCTTGGCCGCCGACTGGCGCTAAGCGCAAGCCAGTTGGGCGGCGCGACCCTGGACGAGGCGCAGACCGAGGGTGGCGGCGTCGGCGAGGGTGTCGGTGAGTGGGTGGCCGGCGGCGGCGAGCTTGGCGGGGTGGTGCAGTCCGCCGGTGTGCAGGACCGCGTACGCGCCGTTGGCGTGGGCGGCGTCCGCGTCGTCGACGGCGTCGCCGACCAGCAGCACCCGGTGAGCTTGCTCGGTGAGGCCGAGGGTGGCGAGGTGGGCGGTGAGCGGGGCGGCCTTGGTGCCGCCGGAGGGCCCGGTGCGCCCTTCGTACCGGGCGAAGAAGTGCCCGATGCCGGCCTGCTCGACTTCGCGGACCAGGGTGGCGTGCGGGCACACGGACAGCAGCGACTGGGTGTGGCCGGCGTCGCGCAGGACGGTCATCAGCTCGACGGCGCCTTCGCGCACGAGTACCGGCTGGGCGCGCAGGTGGGCGAGGAAGGCGTTGTCGCTGGAGACCCACTCCTGCTCGGTGATCGTGCGGCCGAGCAGGCGGGCGTAGAAGTCGGGGATCGGCACGGTGTGCTTGGCCCGGTAGGTCTCCCGGTCAACCAGGGCGCCACCGAGGGCGGGCAGGGTCGCGTTCAGGGCGGAGACGTGGTCGTCGAGGTCATCCTTGATCGTTCCGTTCCAGTCCCATACAACGTGCATGCGGGTGGCGGGAGTTGCGGCGGCGAAGAGGCCGGTGTTCACGGCGGTGTCCTTCGGGATGAGCGGGGTGGTCAGGAGGAGAGGCGGTCCTTGAAGCGGCGCAGCAGCCACAGCGCGGCGGCGGCCCCGGTGAGCGGGAGGAGCGCAAGGAGGTGCGGGCCGACGGTGGCGGCGAGGGATGCGAGGGCGGTGCCAGCGGCCTGGCCGATGCCGATGCAGGCGATCAGCCAGGCGAACGCCTCGGTCGATTCGCCCTCGGGGCCGACGCGGTCGACGGTGAGGAAGGAGGCGGTCAGCAGCGGCGCGAGGAAGGTGCCGGGCAACACGGCGCCCAGGGCGGCGACGGCGGGTTCGGGGTCGGGCAGCAGCGGCAGCCATCCGGCCGCGAAGCCGATGGAGGCGGCGACCAGGTGCTTGGCCGGGGCGCCGGGCCAGGCGTGGCGGCCGTAGGCGAGGCCGCCGAGCATGCTGCCGATGGACAGCGCGGCCGGCATCACTCCGGCCAGCCACCCGGCGTGGTGGCGCTCGGCGGCGGACAGTGCCAGGACGTTGACGGCGCCGAGCGCGACGCCGGTGCCGATCAGCGCGGCGAATAGCCCCCTCAGGCCCGGCACCCGCAGCGGCCCGCTCCAGTGCACGGCCTCGGTGAGCTTCGTCGGCGTCCAGGCGCGGGAGGGGCGGGCGGTTACGACGAGGCCGGTGCCGAGCAGCCCGAGCGCCGCGGTTGCCACCAGCGCGGTGGTCGCTCCGGCACCGGCCGCGAAGCCGGTGGCCAGCAGCGGGCCGGCGACGAAGACCAGGCCCTGGGTGCTGCTGTCCAGTGGGAACGCGGTGCGCTGGCGTTCGGCATCGGGCAGCAGCACCGGCCACAGCGCCCGAAGACCTGCCTCCAGGGGCGGCGTCGCCAGCCCCGCCACCAGCACGGTGAGCGCGGCGAGCACCGGGTGGCGCGCCGGGCCGGTGCACGGCAGGAGCAGGAACGCCGTGCTCGCCGTGGCCGTGGCGGTGACGAGGACCCGGGTCTGGCCGTGGCGGTCGACCAGGCGTCCGAGCAGCGGCTGCCCGAGCGCGGAGGTGAGGCCGTACAGGGCGCCGAGGGCTCCGGCCAGGGCGAGCGGGCCGTGCTCGGCGCGCACCAGCAGCAGGATCGCGATCGGCGCCATGCCGGTGGGAAGGCGGCCGATCAGGGTGCCGCCCAGCAGGCGGACGACGTACGGCGAACCCAGGACAGCGCGGTATCCGCTGTCCTGGGCCCGGCCGCAGGCGGTGATGGTGCTCAAGGGGAAGGTCCTTCGGTCGTACGGTCGGCGGCGCGCGGGCGCGCCGGACCGGGGCATGCGCAGGCATGAAAGCCCCCCTCTGCTCGGTGCGGCTGCGAAGAGAAGAGTCCGCGGATTCCGGGATTTGGTACGGCCGGGAAAAGGAGGTAGAAGCCCCTCACCCGGTGCGGCAGCGCGGGCAGAGAGCGAAAGCAGGTGCCCGCAACTCGGTTGTCCGGCATGCCTGTTGGGGGACGACGTGTTGGCACTACCCATCCACAACCAGCGGAGAGAGCACACCGGTTGCGCGCAGGGAAGCTACTTCCTGGAGACGGCGAGGAAGGCGGCGATCGCACCCGCGATCGTGACGACGAGAGTCACGCCGGCGACCGCGACTGTGAGCGGGGTCGCAAGCGAGGGGTGCGCGAGCGTCACGTAGAGCAGACCGGCTCCGATGATGAGGATGACGAGGACGAAGAGCAAGATCAGGAGAGGGAGCAGGGCCGCGGCAGCCGGGCCTGCGGGAGTCGGGTAGGACTGCTGGGGCCGGGCGGAAGGCGTCTGAATGGAGCTGTTGTTGGTCATGGCACGAGCATCGTCGCGATCGCCGGGAGATCCTGCCCGACAAAATCGGGGGTGTTCTCCGGACGACCGCGACGGTGCCGAACGCGTGCTTGCGAGATAGTGGCCGTATGGCATTCGGGATGGGGTTCGGTGAGATCGAGATGGACCTCACCGAGACCGGCGTCACCCTGCGGAATCTCCACGGGTGGCCGGGCTGGGTGACAGAGGTCGACATCGACTGGTCGACCTGGAGCTCGCGCACCGTCCGGGACGCCCCGCCCCCTCGAACCCGGAGCAACGCCCGGCGACCGACCGACGACCCCGAACTGGTCCGGCGCATAAGAAGGGCAGCTGAGGCAGCCAAGGAACTCCCGCGCAGCTCGATTTGGGTGGTCTCCCTGGCCCTTCCCACGCCGCACAAGAAGAAGACGGACGGCGTGCAGTTGCGGGCCGCCACCATCAGCACGATGTACAACTACGCGCTCAACTTCGGCCTCTCCCCGAAGCGCGCCATCTCGGAGGTCTATGACCTCCCTCTGGTGGAGGCCGAGGGTGAGCGTGCGCAGCCCTCCCGCAAGTACGAGCGCTGGATCGAGCAGGCCCGTAGGACCATCAACCCAGAAACCGGCAGGCCGTACCTCCAGCCCTACAACAGCGAGCTCCATGCCCCCAGACTGTGGCCGATCGGCCGCGGACACCCACTGGAGCCGCGCCGCGCAAGGCCGGCGTTTCCCGAGCCAGCCCGAGAGGGACAGTACGCCGGCCACGTCCTGACCCTGCGGGTGTCGAGAACGGCGCCGCCGGACTGGGCAGCCCAAGAGACCCGGGACCGGGGGTCCCGGGTGATCGGTCCCGATCTGGTCATCGAGGGGTCCTGGTCCAACGGCGAGGAATTGCCGCCACTTCCCGTGCTGCGGGGGGTCAGCCCGGGGGAGACCCCTCGCCGGGTGCAGAGCCTGGTCAAGGATCTGGAGGGACGCTATCCCGGGGCGAAGATCAAGGCCACCGTCAGCGCTCAGTCGATGGGACAGCCCCCCGGAGTGGACTGATCACGGCGGCGGACCGGGCCCCAGTCTTACCTGGGAAGGCTTTCGAAGCCGAGGAGATGGGCGAGATGGTGTGCAGTGAACAACCTGACCGGGAGCGGGCGGAGGCCTCCCCGAGATTGCTGACGGCTTCGCCGTACGCCGTGGCAGCGCGCGAATAGCCGTGCGCTGGTTGCTCGGCGGCCTGGGCGGCGAACCCGGCTCCCAGTTCCCGGATGAGCCTGCCGAGCGCGGCTATCTGCCGGCTGAACTGTACGAGGGCCGGAACGTCGGCGGGTCCGGCGGTGGAAGGCGGCAATGCTTCCTGCTGCTGTAGGGCGCTCGCCTGGGTGCGCAGGGCGAGCGATTCCTCGAAGGGAGCGATCACGGGTGGTTCCTGGAGGTGGTGTTGGGATGGCTCAGCGCGAGCGCGTAAGGGACAGGGATACGGGCGCGGCTACGGCAGCAGTCATCGTGAACGGCTCGGACCTGGGGAGGGCGCCGGTCGAGTGGGCGCGGGCGGCTTCGACCCGAGCCTGCTGGGTATCGATGATCGAGACCGTCGTCAGGATGGACCGTCCAGCCTTCGTCAGCTCGCTGTGAGCGGTCGAGACCGCCTCGTCGATGACCTGGCTCGCGGTCGCGAGGGCTTGGTCGACGTCGGGGCGGCCGCGCAGGGGGCCGAGGTGGGACAGTGTCGCGAGCTGGTCGGTGAGTGCTCCCAGGGCGGAGACGGTCTGGCCCGTCCGGTCGGCGACCTCGCCGTAGGTCCAGGCCGCCCGCAGGACGTGCTCGGGTACGGGATCCACGGCTACCCGCGCTTCGATGGCCTGGCCCATCTCGGTGATCAGGTGGCCGAGTTCGGTGATCTGCCGGCCGACGGCGGTGGCTTCCGCGAGCCGGGTCGGCAGGCTGGTCATGGCGGGCAGCTTCGCGTCCTGTGCTTCGAGGCGGAGGGCCAGGGACTGAAGGGCGAGGGATTCGCTGGCGGGTGTGTTCACGAGGGGCTCCGGTGGGGGCGGGTGCGGATGACGGGGTCGGTGACCACGTGCGGGATCTTGGGGGAGGCGGGGCCGGGCATCGTGCGGCCGGTGGCTCGGGCGGGGCTGCGGGCGAGCGCGGCGCTGACGCGGGCGGCCTGGTCGGCGCCCGGCCGTGGTTGCGGCTCGGGTGGAGAGGTGGCCGTGCGCCATCGCTCCCGCACCTGGTCGACCGGACCGAGCACGTGCAGCGCCTGGCCGATGAGTTGTCCGGGGGCGAGTCGGTCGTCGTCGGCATGAGCGGCGATCTGCCGGGCTGCGACGGCAGCGGTGCGGTTGAGGGAGCCGCGCAGGAGCTGCTCGCCGAGCCACTCGGCCGAGCCGGCCGCTCCATTGCCGAGCACGGTGGAGAGGCGTTCGCCGGTGAGGGTGCCGTCGGCGAGCAGGCCCCGCCGTTGTACTTCCCACAGGGTGGTGGCCGGGTCGATCGGCTCGCCCCGGTGGTGGAGCGCTCCGAGGCAGCGGTAGAGGTGGCCGTGGCCCGGGTCGGCGAAGTCGCCGGGCCGCAGCCAGCCGAACACCTCGCCGATCGCGCCGTCCTGGTGGACGAGCAGCGCGAGCAGGAACCGCTCGTCCTCGATCTGACCCGGCGTGGGTGCAGCAGCAGCGACGACGGCTGGCGGCACGGCAGGGGCCTGCGGCCTCGGCGGGGCTCCCCAGCGCCAGGCGAGGTCGGCCAGGACGCCTACCAGGACGTCGGCTTGGGCGACCGTGCCGTCGGCCTCGTGCTGCCGGGTGCCCTCGTCGGCGACCGCGAGCAGGCGGGCGGCATGCTCGGCGACGGTGCGGTGGATGGCGCCTTCGAGCACCATCCGGCCGTAGAGCGGCGCGTTCGCCGGGCGCGGACAGGCCGCGATCAGGGCGTGCGGATAGGAGGCGGTGAGCCCGCGCACGTGGCGGCCCGCCTCGGCGAGGCTGTCGTTCAACCAGCTCAGCGGCACAGTGCCCTCGGCGGCGAGAGCCGGGTGCCCGGCACCGCCGAGGGCGCGCAGGGCAGCGAACAGGGCTTGGTGGGCCGGGCGGTAGAAGTCGCGCGGCTCCAGCCAGTCCAGGCGGTCGAGCTGGCGCGGATCGAGCAGGACCGCGCCGAGCACGGCCTGCTCTCCCGTGAGCAGCGGGTCCATCACGCTGCCCCGTCGTCCTCGGCCCGCAGCCGGGCGACCTCGCGGTCGGCGGCAGCGCTGGCCGCGGCGAACCGGTCCAGCGCGCCTGTGAACACCGGGTCGGTGGCAAGGAGGGAACCGGCTCCGGTGATCAGCCACCAGTGGCCCCCGCGCCGGACCACGGGCGCCCCGGACAGCGGGGCCGATGCGCGCCGGCGCGTGACGATGTTCGGATCGGACATGCAGGACTCCCGGAGAGCATGGGGAAGCTGAGCGAAGAGGGGAGAGGTAAGCGGCGCTCAGGCCGAGAAGGTGAAATCGTCGCGGCCGTGGATGGTTTTGGCGAGGGCGCGTTCGGTGATGGCTTTGGTGGCACGGGCGGAGGCAGGGCCGATCTCCTTGGCCGAGCGCTCCTTGTACCAGGGCTTGAGGTCAAGCATGGCGACCCGCATGCCGGTGGCGAAGAGCAGGATCTTGCCCTTGGGGAGCGCGCGGATCTCGTCGGGCGGCAGGATGCGCTCGGTGCGCATCGACACCGACGTCGACTTGCCGCTGTCGGAGTTGGAGACGGAGACGGTCTGTACGTCGTGCTCGCCGATCTGCCGCGACAGCCTGTCCGCGAAGTCGGCGTCGTCGATGCCGCTGCCGATGACCTTGACGGTGGCCGCGGACCAGAGGGCGTCCATGCCGGCCTCTCCCCAGCAACGCTGGCCCTGGCGGTAGGACTGCAGGATGGTGATCGGGATGACGCCCCGGCTGCCGAGGTGGGAGTAGAGGTCCGGCAAGTCCGAAATCCTGCACACGTTGGCGGCCTCGTCGAGGACACACAGGGCGGGCGGGTCGAGTCGGCCGCCGTTGCGTTCGGCGACGATGACGGCCGCGCGCAATACCGCGTCGGCCGCCGCTGCGATGATCGCCGAAGCTGAGCCGCCGCCGTCCTTGCTGAGGAGGAACAGAGTGTCTCGCGAGGAGGCGAAGTCGAAGGGCTTGAACTCCGGCAGATCGGGCGTGGGGGTGACCCAGGCGGCGATCTCCGGGTCCAGCAGGCAGCTCGCGTACTGCCGCGCCGTCTCGTAGATGCCGTCCCTCGTCTCCGTGGCGCCGGTGACGGTGCCCTGGAGCTGGGCGGCGACCGCGTGGTGGCCGGCGTCGGTGAGCAGGTCGACGGGGGTGCGGTCGGAGGGCGAGGCGAGCCAGGCCAGCACGTCGGTGATCGGGCGGCGATGGCTCGCGGCGGCCAGGAACAACGAGCCCAGCGTGTTGCTCGCCGCAGTGGACCAGAAGTCGGAGCCGCTGGACTCGTCGACGGAGGCGGTGACGAAGTGCCCGGCGAGGCGCTTGGCGCCGGCGAGGTCGCGGGCGTCCGCGAGGATGTCCCACCACATCTCGCGCGGGTGGTGCGCGATCTGCTGCGGGTCCAGCGTCCACACCTTGCCGACCGTCGCGCGGGCGTCGACGCACGCTGTGTAGGCGTCGTTGGCGGCCTTGTTCGAGGTCAACAGCACTGGTCCGGGGGCGGCGAGGATCGCCGGGATCGCGATGCCGCTGGTCTTGCCAGAGCGGGGAGCCATGATCGCGACCATCACGTCCTCCCACGAGGCACGGACCTGCGCCTTGCCCGGGGAGAGGGTGCCGATGGGGATGCCCCGGTCGGCCGGAGTGACGTCCTTCTCGTCCTTCAGGCTCGGACGCAGGCTGCGAGCCCTGTCCGTGACCTCCTTGTCCAGCAGCGGCGCGATGTCTGCCTTGCGGGCCAGACCGCCCTTCGTCCCGGCGCGGTGACGCAGCCACAGGACGAACAGGGCGGTGGCGGATGCGAGGGTGAGCGCGCCGGGGACGACGCGGGCGCCGACGAGGACGGCGGCCGGGTCGAGGTGGGGCCACAGCCGGCCAGGGTGAAGCAGGGCGTCGGTGGCGTTGAACGGTGCCCAAGGGCCGCAGCCAGCAAGGGCGTTGGTGAGGTTGCCGGTCAGCCAGGCGAGGGCGTCGTAGGCGAGGGCCGCGCCGAGTAGACCGAACAGGAGGTAGAGCAGCGCATCCGATCCGGTGGTGGTAGACGGCGCGCTCGTGCGCGGGGAGGGCAACAAGGGGTTCCTGGGAGGTGCGAGCGGGCGGTGGGCGGGGCACGCTCGGATCTGGTGTGAAGCACGGAACGGCTCTCCTTGGTAGCGGGGATGGCGGAACGTTTCAGCGGGCTCGGAGGGCAGGCCCGGCCGATGCGGCTGGCGCGGGCGGCAGCCGGATGGCTGCGGCTGCGGCGGGCGCGCTCGGGGTGGTGGTGCGGGCGAGGGCTGCGCGGCTTTGCAGGTCGTCGTCGGCCCGGACAGCGGTGGTGCCCGGCGCGTGGAACACGGCGCGCTGCACCTCGTCGACGGCCCCGTCCAGGTCGGCCTGGAGCGCGACGAGTTGGTCGGACGCGAAGCCGAACCGGTCGGAGAGTTCGACCTGGTCGGGGCCGAGGTCGATGATGTGCTCGGAGGCGGTCTCCAGGGCCTCCTGGAGGTACACGAGCATCCCCTCGTCCGGGTCGAGCAGCTGGTCGAGCACCCCGGCGAGTTCGGCGAAGTCGGTGCTGCCGCGAAGCTCATCGGTGAGACCGAGGACCTGTCGGCCCGCGGTGTGGAGCGGCTCGACGGCGAGCCGGGGGTCGAGGGCAACCTTGTAGCGGGCAGCCCGCAGCATCTCGGCGGCTTGGGTGGCCATGGCGGCAGCGTCGGGGTGGGGTGTGGTGGTGGGCAGTCGGTGGCGGCGGCCGTGCCAGTCGTCGATCTGCTTGAACCCCGCGTGGCGGAGGAGGGTGGCCGACAGGTCGTCGCTGGTGCCGGTGGCGACGATGCTGCCGCTGGGTTCGGCGCTGATGGTGATGACGGGCATCCGGTGGTCCTTGGTGGTGGTGACGGCACGGGTGAGGTGGCCGAGTTCGGCGGCGATGCGGGTGCACTCGGCCTGCACGTGGAAGGGGTCGCGGTAGGTGCCGTGGATGTATCCGTCCTCGCGCACGACGGTGGCGACGACGTGCACCGACCGGTCGCCGTTGCGGATCGCGGCCCACCGGCAGCCGTCCGGGTCGCCGGTGGGGGCGAGACCGGTCGCGGTGACCAGGCGCCGGGCGACGTCGGCCCACTGGGCGTCGCTCAGGTCCGGGTGACGGGGGTCGGAGCGCACCGAGCACATCCACACCGGGTACTCGGGCGCCCGGGCGCCGAGCCGCAGGGCCGGAGCGTCGAGCACGCCGCCGCCGAGGACCTCCTGCGGGTCGCCGAACAGCGGCAGCTGCTTGTCGGCGCCGCGGTAGTCGGCGCCGATCAGCCAGGGACGCAGCCGGCCGCGCGGGTTGTCCAGGCCGTAGAGGGTGGGGATCATTGCGGCCGTGGTGGCGGCACGCTGCAGGTGGGCGATCACGGCGTCCCCTCTCGGACGGGCGGCGAGGTCCGGCAGGCAGGCCGGTAGGGCGAGAATCCGCGGGTTCGGCGGCTTGGACGGGCTGGAGATCGATGGTAGGCCCGGCCCCGGCGGAGGCCGGCCCGGTCGGTCCGCGTGCGTCGGCGCGGCGAGATGAGAGCCCGCCTTCACGAGCGGGCCCGGTCAGACGAAGGGGTTCTCGGTCGGCCGGTCGGCGTCCAGGGCCGCGTCGAGGAGTTCGGGCAGGTCGCCGGGTTCGGAGACACGCTGGTCGATCCACCAGCCTGCACGGGTGATCGTGCGGGCCTGATCCTCCATCTGCTCCCACCGAGGGTCCGGCATGCCTCCGTCGAGGACGAGCTCGGTGTAGGCGGCGGTAAGGACCTGGTGGCGGCAGCGGACACCCCAGGCGATCCCGCGTTCGGTGCCTTCCAGCGGCGGCATCCGGTACTGCTGGGACCAGGCCTCCGAATCGGCCTGCTCGGCTGCGCGCTTGGCCTGCAGCCACTCCGCCTTGCCCGTCTCGGCGTTGCCCTGGCTGGCGCGCCAGCAGCCCGTGCACTCCTGCCCGGCCAGCCACTCGGCGAAGCCGGCTCGGCGGTCGGCCGGGCGAGTTCCGAGATCACGCTCGACTTCGTGCCCGCACCCGTGGGTGATCATCCAGACCTTCTTCACTGCCATGTTCTGTCTCCTGCTGTGTTCGTGGTGCTGGTTGATCAGCTGCGGTGGTCACCGGCGGTGGCACGGCTGAGGACGGTGTTCGTGAGGGTGCGCTCAACGGCGACGGTGTACCGGCCGCGCTCCGCTGAGGGCGGAGGGTCCTCGCCGAGGCGACGGCTTCGAGGCTGGACGCGCGGTAGTGTCGAGGTCCGGCAGGCGGGCCTTCCGATCTCGGTGAGCACCCTCGGCCGGATCACCGCGCAGATGGTCGGTGAGGGCCGCGTCCGGATCCTGTGCGTGAACAGCGAGGTCGCCGGGATCGCGGAGGGATGGGGTGTCGTTGCCGGGGCCGGCAGCAGCGGACACAGGGGCTTCAAGGCGGTTCGGGTGAAGCAGAGTTGGTCAGCGGGTGCGGGCAAAGGCGATGCGCGGGTCGACAGCCGCAGGCGGCACGCCGTTGCCGAGCACACCGACAGAGGCAGCAGGAGCGGGCTGGTGAGCTGGCCCACCGAGAGCGGCCTCATCGACGCGGAACTTGTGCGTGGTGAACGCCTGCCGGACTTCTGCGCGGTGAGCGGCGACGTCCTCGGCGAGCCGGGGTTCCAGGGCGACCTGGAAGTTGCCCCGCCGCAGTCCGGCGACGGTGTGGGCCACGACGTCGAGCGACTCAGCGCGGGTGCCGGCCGGAGGGAGGTAGACGTCGAGGTCCCGGTGATGTCGCCAGCCGTCGGTGTCAAGGAAGATGCCGGGGTCGAAGGGCAGGTGGTCGTTGACGGCGGCGACGATGCCCAGGGTCGGATGCTCGGCGAAGGCGACGTCCGGACCGGTGTCCGCTGACGGGGTGCGCTCCGGCTCGACGGTGGCCTGTCGTCGCTGCTTGGCGAGGTTCTCGGGAGCCAGGGCCATGTCGGAGTCGACGCGGTAGCCGGCGCCGGTGAGGAGCTTGGCGGCCCAGGCGGCGCGCTCGGGAGCCTCGCGATGCTGGTCGGTGAGCGTGTAGAGGCTGGGGTGACCGGGGACGCGGTGGAAGTCAAGGCGTTCGAGCATCCACTGTGCGGCGGCGGACTGGGAGGGCAGTGCGGCGACGATGCCGTGGTCGGGGTGGTGCCCTATGGCGACGTCGGGCGGCGGGAAGGAATCGGTGGCCGGCACGGGTGCGCTCCGCTTCGGAGAATGTGGGCTGGTGGGGGCAGGCGGGACGCGGGCACGGTCTGGGTGGCGGGGCGAACGAGAAGGGGTGCATGGACTGCTCCTGCGGGAATTCGGCCCGGCGCTCGGCTCGGGCGGCAGGGCGATGGTGCCGGGATCGGGCGGTTTGGCCCGGCCGGGATCCGGTGGTAGCGCCCGCCGCTATCGGCTCGGCTGACGGGAGCCGGAGCGCGGCGGTGTGGTTGCCGCGCTCGAAGCGGCAGGTCGGTCAGGCGCTCATACGGAAGTCGGTGTCGTAGAGAGGCTTCTCCTCGGGGTGGAGGAGGTGCTGCACGATGAAGCTGAGGCCGGCGACCTTCCACAGGCCCCGGCCGCGGGTGAGTGCCGCGATCGCCTGGGCTTCGACACCGGTCAGGCCGAGGAGGGAGATGGACACCTGGACCTGGTCGGGTTCCTGGCGGTAGATGATCCGGGTCGAGCAGTCGGCCAGGAGGCCTTCGGCGAGGACGCGTCCTCGCGATCCGGCGTCGCCGGCGGACAGGAGGTCGGACAGCCGGTGGAGGATCAGGAGGTTGGCGATGCCCAGGCCGCGGCTGAGCTTCCACTGCTGCTGCATGCGCTCCAGGAGGCCGAGGTGGCGCATGATCCGCCACGCCTCGTCGTAGATCACCCAGCGGCGGCCGCCGGCCGGGTCGGCGAGGGCGGTCTCCATCCAGGCGCTGGCGCAGGTCATGGCGAGGACGAGGGCGGTGTCGTCGCCGCTGCTGCCGAGGCGGGACAGGTCGATGGAGAGCATCGGTGCGGTCGGGTCGAAGGCCACGGTGGATGGGGCGTCGAACATGCCGCTGAGGTCGCCGTGGACCAAGCGGCGCAGGGCGTGGGTGAGGTCGTCGGCGGCGTGGCTGAGGCCGCCGCCCTGGTCGCCCAGGGCGGCGTCGAGGCGCTCCGGGTGGCTGAGGGCGTGGGCGATGTCGCCGAGCAGAGGTACGGCACCGCTCGCTTCGGCGCCGGCGACGACCAGGTCCAGGGCGACGTCCAGGCCGGTGTGTTCCATGGGCAGCAGGTCGCGCTTGAGCACGGTGCCGGCCAGGCTCGCCAGGAGGAGCAGACGGCGCTTGCGGACCTCGGCGCGCCAGTCGCCCTCGCTCACCCCTGCCGGTGCCGGTGGCGCGTCCAGGGGGTTGAGCCTTCCCGGCAGGCCGGGGCCGAGGGCGATGGTCTGTCCGCCCAGGGCCTCGGCGAGGCCGGTCCATTCGCCCTTCGGGTCGGAGGGCACGTAGATCTTGTAGCCGTGGGCGATGGCCCGGGTGGCGATGGACTTGGCGAGTGCGCTCTTGCCCATGCCGATGACGCCGCACAGGATCGCGTTCGGGTTCGTGAACCCCTCGACGCGGCCGGAGTTGTAGAGCGAGAACGGGTCGTAGCAGAAGGAGCCTTCGGCGTGGAGGTCGCGGCCGATGAAGATCCCTTCAGCGCCGAGGCCGGCTTCGGCCAGGAAGGGGTAGGCGCCGCCGGCGACGGCGGTGGTCATGCGGTGCCTGGGCAGGCGGAGCCGGCCGCCGCGTGCGGAGGCGGCGCCGGGCCGCCCGGCGGCCGGGTAGGTGGGTTGAAGCTCGGGGTCAGCGCCTTCGTGCTCGCGGCGCTCGGCCGGGGCCCCGGCCGAGCGGGCCTTGGTGCGGGCCTCGGCGAACTCGGCGCGGGCGGCGCGCTGTTGGGCGCGGGTGGTCTTGCGGGGGACGAAGAGCGGGGAGGCGCTTGCGCGGTTCCTGGGCATGATCACCAATCCGGTGGTCGAGGTTCAGCGGCGGATGAGGCCGGTGAACGGGGAGTTGAGGTCGGCTGGGGTGGTGCGGCGGCGGACCAGCTGGGCGGTCTGCTGGTGGCGGCGACAGATGGTCAGAGACGGTGCACCTTCGGGGATGCGCGCCCGGCAGTGGTCCGGGCCGGGCACCTCACCGGAGCCCGGGCGGGGCGAGGCATGGTAGGCGGCGTGGAGGTGGTCGGCGGCCTGCCACAGACGGGTGCGGGCGGCCTTCAGGTGGTCGCCCTCGGTCGGAAGCAGCGGGGCGGTGCGCTGGGTGTGGGCGTCGAGCAGGCCTTGCAGTGCGACCAGGTGCTCGTGCAGGGAGTCGAGCTCGGCCCGGGAGGCGACCAGCGGGCCGGTGGGGATGTTGAGCGCGCGGTGGAAGTCGATCGCTGCGGTCGCGTAGGGGACGAAGTCCTGCGCGGAAGCGGGGGCGGCCGGCATCAGGCGGCGAGGGCGAACGGCAGGGCGGCGGCGGTGAACGCCTCGGCCTGCTGCCAGGTGAGCGGGCGCAGGTCGAGCTGGGCGCCGACGGCGGCGGTCTCCACCACGGCGCAGGCGGAGCGCAGTTCGTCCTCGGTGTCGGCGGAGACGGTCAGCAGACCGGTCAGCGCGACGTCGGCGTGGCCGGCGATCAGCTGGCGTTCGCGGTGCTGGATGTCCTGGTACTCCACCGAGTCCGACTCGCTGGACACCTGCCCCTTGCGGGCACGTTCGGCCGAGTCGGCGATCACGCTGGCCTTCTTGCGGCGCACGTCACGCATCGCCGAATCGAGGTCCTGCGGCTCGTAGGCGAGGGAGACGGTGCGGCGCACGCCGGAGGCGAACAGCACCTGATGCAGGAATCCCGGGTTGACCTCGGTGCGGGGCCAGTTCTCCACCCAGTAGGTCGCGTGGTGAGCGGAGTCGGTCGAGATGTGGTCCGCCTTCTCCACGACGACCACCGGGCCCGCGGCAGCCGGGTCGGCAGCGGGGCGTCCGTCCTGGGACCACTGGTCCAGAGCGGCACGGGACTTGGGGTCGTAGGCGGTGCGGGCGACGGCGGCGATCTCGGCGGCGGACAGCCAGCCGGTCGGGTTGAGGCCGGCGGTGCGGGCGGACTGCTCGAACGAGCCGGCCAGCTGCGCCAGGACCGCGAACGCACCGGTCAGGCCGCCGCCGGCCTGGTTGATCAGTCGCCGTGCGCCCTTGAAGTCGAGGGCGATGGCGACGTACGCCTCGTGCGGCGCGGCCGCCGGCCCGGCGCCTCGGATCAGCTCGCCGTAGAGGGCGCCGGCCAGCGGGGCTCCTGGCGTTCCGTGTTCCTCCCAGTAGCGGCGCAGTGCGTCGCCGGAGTCGGGGACGGTGCGCTCGATGACCTGGATACGGGCGACCTGACCGGTGCGCGCGAGCGCCGCGAGCGCCCGACCCCAGCCGTTGACGTTGGCGTTCTGGGTACCGGGGTCGAGCAGGGCGTACGCGCGGCTGCTCACCTTGACGACGGCGGTGAGGGTGCCGGCGTGCGGGTCGTGGACGGCGCCGTAGTGGCGGTCGGGAGCGTTGACTACGCGCAGGCTGGCCGCACTGCCGGGCAGGTGCAGCAGACCCTCGCGCATCGGGCGGCGGGAGGGACGGGCGAGCCAGAGCAGCTGACCGCGGAAGCGGCGCAGCGCGTAGCGGATGGCGATCGGGCCCCAGTCGGCGAGGGTGCGGCCCCGGTAGCGGAGGAGGACGACTGCCGCGGCACCCGCCCATACCGGTATGAGCTGGAGGGCGCCGATGACGCCATGGGTGGTGAGGACGGCGAGCAGCAGGAGACCAGCGGTGGTGGTGGTGACCAGCTGGGAGAAGCTGAGGCCGAGCAGGATGCCCCGGCGGCTGCGGTGGGGGAACTTGACGGCTGTAGGTGTGGCGTCGGACTGCAAGGTGGAGGACATCGGGGTTCCAGGGGACAGGGCGCGGGCGGCGGGCGGGGTCGCGGCGCTCGTCTGGACGTCATCGCGGGAAGTCCTTCACTGAGGGGAGGGGCCTGGGGCAGGCGACATGTGGTGACCTGCCCCAGGACCGTTGAACGGGCCGTTGCGCGGGCGTCAGGAAGCGGGGTTGCTGCTCCGGCTCGGGTAGACGAACCGGACCGGGGCCGGGTCTCCGGCCGTAGTCGGGTCGTTGGCGCCCGGTGGCGGCGCCGTGGGAACGGCGGCGCCGGCAGGTGTCGACGGTGCGGGAGCGGTCGATGCCGAGGCCGCACCGGGCACCGGGGCGCTGCCGGGAGCGGACGGTGCGACCGAACCTGCCAGTTCGACGCCTTGGCCGCGAGGCACGGCAGTTGCCTCGCCGCCGCCCGACTGCGGCTGCTCCCGGCCGCCGCCGGAGGAGGCCCGCGTGATCAGCGCTGGGATGCCGGGCCGGGTGACCAGGGCCCGGCCGCGGTCGCCGGATGCGGTGGGGTCCTCTCCGAAGCGGAATTTCGTCGGCTGCTGTGCGGGGCCGGCGTCGATTCCTTCCTTGCTGATCCGACCGGTCGGGTCGATGCCGGAGGCGACACCTCCGCCGCCGACGCCCGGAACCTGGGCAGGGCCCTGCGGTGCCGGGCTGCCGGTGCCCATCTGCATGGCCAGTGATCCGGCGGTCCTCGCCGCCCCGGCGGCGGTCGCCATCCCGGCCATGCCGGTGCGGTGGACATCGTCGTGCCCACTGCCGTCGGTCGCCCAGTGGACGAACTTGTAGACGGCGTACGGGCACAGGAGCACCAGCACCATGATCACGATTCCGGCCAGGGCGTCGGACAGGGCGGCCATGCCGTCCTTGGCGTCCGTCTTACCGAGCGCGGAGACACCGACGAGGAAGACCACCGTCATCAGCAGCTTGCTGACGACCAGGGTGGCGGTGGCCTCGATCCAGCCGCGACGCCAGCGCTTGGCGACCTCCCAGCCGCCGCCGGCCCCCGCGAACGCTGCGAGCGCGACCAGGATCAGGACGCCGACCTTGCGGGCGACCATCACGCCCCAGTAGAGGAACGCACCGATGGCGCTGCCGACCGCGACCAGCGCGGGGATCGCCCAGCCGAGGGCGAACATGGGGCCGAACTGACTGATCTTGATCATGCGCCTGACGGCGTCGGCCACGCTGGTGTTCGCCGCTTGGAACAGCCCGGCCGACAACGCGTCCACCGTCGTCACCGCCACCGCGGTGAAGGAGATGGCACCGAAGGAGAACAGGACGCCGGTCATGGTGCCCCAGGCCGCCTTGGCCAGGGCCCGCTCGTCCCGGCGCCAGGCGGCCAGGATCAACTGCGCGCAGAAGGTGCCCACGGTCAGGATCAGGCCGATCGGCAGGATCAGCTGGTAGTTGTCCCTGAACCACGGGGCGGAGAGGTCGATGGCGGTGGTCTCGTCGACCGCCTTCGCACAGAGGTCGACGGCACTGGCCGCGAGTTGGCCCATCGACTTGGCGATCCACGCGCCGATGCCGTCGGTGATGCTCTTGCCCGGATCGCTGACGAAGTTGATACCGTCGACGATGTCGCACACTTGGGCGACCATCGGGAGATTGCAGATGTCCACGAGGAGCTCCCGGGGTCACGGCGCCACGGCCGGCAGCACACCGGCCAGAGCGCACGGGCGGTCGGGACGGCACTGCACGGCGACGGTGACCGCACGGTCCTCGGCCCCGCCCTGCGGGGCGCCGTTCCAGGAGATCGACTGCTTTCCGGAGACCGTGACGGCGTAGACGTAGGCCTGCGTGATCGCTCCCGGATCGGCCTGCAGCGCCTTGGTGAACCTGTCCGGGAAGTGCGCCTCCGCCGCGGTCGCGGTGGCGAACTGCCCGCTGTCGGCCATCCGGCCCCAGAGCAACGGTGAGGGCACCAGACGGTCGACGGAGTCGGCGTCGGAGTACTGGCCTTCGGCGGCCAGCCACCGGTGGAGCGAGGCCACGAGTTCCGGCTGGGAGGAGACACGGGTGTCGTACGACCAGAGGGCGACTGCCGAGGCCTTCGCGAACGCGATCGGATCATGTGTCGAGGGTGGGCCCGCCGGTGCGTACGCGTGCGTGCCCGGTTGAGCCGACCCCGTCGGCCCTGGTACAGGCGAGGACGACGAACTCGTGCCGGCGGCGGGGTGGTCGGAGGCACTTCGCCCGTCCCGGGTGAGGTAGGCCAAGAGTCCCGAGCAGACGACGAGCACCATCAGGACGACGGTGCCCAGCAGCACCCTGCGGTGTGCGAGCCCGCTGCCGGACGGTCCGCTGCGGGACGCGGTGAAGGAACGTTTCTGCATTACTTGACCTGGCTTCCCAGGGCCGAGAAGAAGGCGACCACGCCGTTCGCGGCACCGAGCAACAGCGCAGCTCCGGCACTGACGAGCACGCCCTTCTTGCCGTTGGCCTCGGCCTGGTGGCCGCCCGAGTGGTGGCCCCAAGCCCACACCCCTGCGCTCACCGCCAGGGCGCCGACGACCGCGATGATGCCGAACAGATTCAGCGAGCCCATCACCTGCTTGAGGACCGAAAGGCCGGGCAGGCCGCCCTCGTTGGGGGTGATGCCGGGGTCGTAGGCGAGCTGTACGACTGCGTCCGCGAGATACAAGGGAAGCTCCAGAGCGGTTCAGGGCGCGCGAAGGCAGCCCAGAGAAGAGGGGGAGAAGAGAGAGGGGGAGGAGAAGCCGGTCAGGCGACCCGGCGGGCGGCGAGGATCTCCGGCCGCCACGAGGCGAGGGTCGAGATCTTGACCACGTCACCGGTCTTCGGCGCGTGCACGATCAGCCCCGAACCGATGAACATGCCCACATGCTCCGGCACGGCGGCGCTGCCCCGGGTGAACAGCAGGTCGCCCGGCTTGAGCGAGTCCGCCGAGACGGCGGTTCCCTGCTTGACCTGGTCGTACGTGGTCCGCTCCAGCGAGACGCCAGCCGAGCGGTAGGCCATCTGCATCAGCGAGGAGCAGTCACACCTGCCCATCGGGTCCGCACCGTGCGAGTTCGCGCAGGTGCCGCCCCACTGGTACGGGGTGCCCAACTGCCCAAGAGCCCAGCGGATCGCGGCCTGCACCTGCTGCGGTGCATCGGCCGGGACGGTGTACCCGGCCGGCAACGACCCCGGCGGGATCGTGCCGAAGTCGGTGCCGTCGCCACCAGCCGTCGGCGTCCCGCAGCTCACACCGCTGGGCGTGGGGTTCGGTGTGCTGCCAGCCGTCGGGGCCGCGGTGGGTGAGGTGCCGGCGGCGGGGGAGAGCAGGGGGGCGATCGCCTTCTGCAGGGCCTCCGCCAGCGGCTGCCACTTCGCGTAGGCGTCGGGGAAGCCGGAACGCTGCACCGCCTGGGCGGCCTGCGTGACGGTCATCGACTCCCAGCCGTTGACCTTCTGCAGTGCCTCGTAGAACTTCGTCGATGCGTAGACCGGCTGAATTATCTGGTCCGGCGTCCCCCAGCCCTGGCTCGGCCGCTGCTGGAACAGGCCCAGCGAGTCCCGATCGCCGTAGCGGATATTACGGAGTTCGCTCTCCTGCAGCGCCGTTGCCAGGGCAACGACCTGACCGCGGAGGGGGATGCGCATGGCCACGCCGGTGGCCTGGACGGTCTTCGCGTTGGGGATCTGCTCGTCGGGCATGCTCAGCCCAGCCACGCTCGGGGCGCTCAGCGGACTGGATCCCTTCAGAATCGCCTCGACCTGCGCCGCGACCGCCGAACTGTCCACGCTCTGCGGTCCACCGCCGGGCGGGCACGAGGCCGAAGTGGCCGAGGCGTTGCCCGCTCCGACGATCACCACCGGCAGGGCCAGCATCAGCGGACTGCACGCGACGACCCCGACGAGCGCGCCGACCGCCTTCTTCACGGCGCCCACCGGTCGCCGGGCAGCGGCTGGGAGGACCGCGGGGGTGGATGAGGGCACAGGTGTGCCAGGGCATGCTGCAACGCAGCGGCTCCTTGCGGGATTCGTAGGAGAGCGCGGTGCCGGCCTCTCGTGCGAAGAAGTCGCCGGCACCGCGCCGGTGGTGAAGCCGTCCTGGCTCAGGACGGGCCCGGGTCAGAGGAGTTGGTGGCTCCCGGACACCGGTCTCGGTTCACACGCGGCAGCCGGCCGCGCTCGTAATCTCAGGCAGAACACGAAGACCCCTTCAGGGCGTGGGGAAGGTGCGCCGGTCGTCGCGCGTCTCGCTCCGGGACGGGACGGGACGGCCAACGCTCAACGCATCGCGGAGCGACACGACTTGGCGCGCTGCCCGGTCGGCATGGCCAGACAGTAGACGCGAAGTCCGGCCGCACCAAACGAGCCCTGACCAGCCGCGATGGCCCGCTTGGTCCGTTAGGGACAGCCGCCGATCGCGGCTACCTTGCCCTGCATCACCGCCCCCAGGCGGCTGCCGCCGCGCCAGCCGGTGCCGGTCCACCCCTGACCCGAGGAAGGTCCCCATGCCCGACTTCACCCTCCACCGAGGCGACGCCCTCACCGTCCTGAAGAACCTCCCCGACGAGTCCGTCCACGCGGTCATCACCGACCCGCCCTACAACAGCGGCGGCCGCACCAGCTCCGAACGCACCGGTCGCGACGCGCGCGCCAAGTACGTGACGAGCGGGTCCGCCCACGACCTCAAGACCTTCCCCGGCGAGAACCGCGACCAGCGCTCCTACCGCTCCTGGCTCACCGAACTCCTCACCGAGGCCTACCGGGCGAGTACCGAACATGCGGTCGCCATGGTCTTCACCGACTGGCGCCAGGAACCCACCACCAGCGACGCGCTCCAGATGGCCGGCTGGACGTGGCAGGGCACCATCCCCTGGATCAAACCCGCCAGCCGCCCGCGCAAGGGAGGCTTCAAGCAGTCCGCGGAGTTCATCACCTGGGGCGTCAAGGGCACCCTCGACAACAGCCGGGACCTCTACCTTCCCGGCCACTTCACCGCCTCACAGCCCCGCAAGGACCGCGTCCACATCACCCAGAAGCCACTGGAGATCATGCAGCAGCTCGTCCGCATCTGCCCCGAGGACGGCGTCGTCCTCGACCCCTTCACCGGCAGCGGGTCCACCGGCGTCGCCGCCCTGCGCGAAGGCCGGCGCTTCGTCGGCGTCGAACTCTCGCCGCACTACGCCGACGTCGCCGAGAGGCGCCTGCGGGCCGAACTGACCCAGGACGACCTCGCCCTCGCCGGACCGGAGGCTTGAGATGAGAACCACCGGGCCAACCGCCCGCAGACGCGTGAGGGGCGGCTGGAGCACCCGGCTCCAGCCGCCCTCACGCGGTCTGTCAGGACTCCTCGACCGCCCGCCGGATCAACAGAACCGCCTTCGCCACGTCCCCCGACGATGCCCCGTCCCGAGGTGCCCGACAGCGCGCACGTCCCGCGTGAAGCCCTCCTCCAGCGCCACCGTGTCCGTGTCCAGCTGCAGGTACATCAGGATCGACCGGTGCGACGGGGACGGGCGGAAGACCACGGAGGCGATGTTCAGCAACCGCTTGTAGGCGAGGTAGTGCTTCAGCGCGACCACTTCCAGCTCGCCCGCCGCGGTCAGCGCCTCATCGAGCTCGCCGTACAGCTCCCGCAGACACCTGGGTACCTCCACCCGCCCGGCCGGGAGCGCGACCAGCTCGTCACTCATCCCACCTACTGCGTCGGCCGATGTCGACGAAGCCCAACCACCCACGCCTGGGACGGTCTCGACCAACTGCAACGTCAGCAGGTTTGGGTCGTAGACCCGGTAGCGCACCAGTGCGATCTCCATGGCTGGCCCGCTTCGGGGCCATCCAGGCGCGCGGGGGGAGCAGTTGTCGAGCTTGGTCGTGCGCTCGGGTTCGGCGGGACCATCCCCGCGCGGGCGGGGAGCAGATGAGCGGCTGGGCGTCGTACGACCGGACCTTGGGACCATCCCCGCGCGGGCGGGGAGCAGTCGCAGGTCCCGGCGTCCGTCATCGGCGGGTAGGGACCATCCCCGCGCGGGCGGGGAGCAGCAGCGTTTCACCGAGGGCAACGTCCCGGAGGCGGGACCATCCCCGCGCGGGCGGGGAGCAGAAGCACGCGATCGAGGCCGCAGGCGACTTCCAGGGACCATCCCCGCGCGGGCGGGGAGCAGACCCCTGCCGGCTGAGCCGTCGGCGGAGACCGGGGACCATCCCCGCGCGGGCGGGGAGCAGCGGCTCTGGATCACCTGTGCCGCGAACCGGTCGGGACCATCCCCGCGCGGGCGGGGAGCAGCAGAAGATGAAGGCCATGGCCTGGCCAACCTTGGGACCATCCCCGCGCGGGCGGGGAGCAGTCACGCAGATCGCGGATGCTCTGGGCTGCAGCGGGACCAGCCCCGCGCGGGCGGGGAGCAGTCCGTGCCCAGAACGCCGGTGATCGCCCAGTCGGGACCATCCCCGCGCGGGCGGGGAGCAGTGCATGCTCCTGCGGTCAAGGGCCCGCCCGGCGGGACCATCCCCGCGCGGGCGGGGAGCAGTCGGATGAGATGGCCGAGTGGCTGCGCGCGCAGGGACCATCCCCGCGCGGGCGGGGAGCAGTCGCGGCTTCCGTCTCGGCGCCGGTGACCGCTGGGACCATCCCCGCGCGGGCGGGGAGCAGATCTCCAGGTGCTCGCTGACGATCTCGGGGACGGGACCATCCCCGCGCGGGCGGGGAGCAGGC
>NZ_JBHWCL010000039.1:0-60821 GCF_042735125.1 Kitasatospora sp. NPDC059599
GAGCCGGTCCTCCGGCTCCCCGCGCCGCGGCGTTCGTCGTCCGCCCGGCTCAGCGCGAGGCGCGCAGCTCCGGCAGCTGGATCAGCTCGGTCTCGTCCTCCGGCGTCAGGTCCACCACGGTCGGCCCGTCCTGCTGCGACCCGTCCGACTGCGCCCGCTCGGCCGCCTGCGGCTCCCGCGCCTCCCCCCGCACCGCGGCCGACTCCGCCGCCCGGGCCTCGGCCTCGGCCTTAGCAGCCACCGCCTCGTCGCCCACCACGTCCGCCAGGTCCGTCCGCTCCCCCAGCTCGGCGACGCTGCCCACCGCCGGCGCCGGGGCCGCCGGGCGCACCGGCGCGCCCGAACCGCGACCGAAGAAGCTGAAGCCCTGCCCGCGCACCTGCCCGGACTGCACCGGCCGCGGTCGGTGCCGCTCCGCCGGTACGGGCGCCGCGGCCGGAACGGCCTGCGTCCCGCCGAGCTGACCGACCGTCGCCGTCAGCGCCGGGCGCACCGGCGCGGGCCGCACCGGCGACTCCGCCTCCGGCGCGGGGGCCGGCGCGGGGGCCGGGGCGGGCACCGCGGGCGCCACCGGGGCGGGCACCGACGAGGGTGCGGCCACCGGTGCGGCCTGGGCGACCGGGGCGGTGCGCGCCCGCAGCGCGACCTCGGCACCCGCCGTACGGGCCCGCCGCTCCTCCTGCTCGGCCGCGCGGCGCTCCAGCAGCCGCAGCACGGCCGCCGCGCGCACGTACGCGGCCGGACTGGCCGGGTACTTGGGACGGCTCGCGGCGAGCGCCCGCTGGGCCGCCTCGGCCTCCTTGAGCGCCTGCTCGGCCACCGTCACGGCCCGCTCCCGCAGCAGCCGGGCGATCTCGGTCTCCGCCTTCGCCAGGCGCGACTTCTCCGCCGTCAGCCGCCGCCCGAACCGGGTGGCCCGCTCCTCGGCGACCTCCGCCGCGTACTCGGCCTCCGCCAGCTGCTCCTCGAACCGCTCCTCGGCCCGCATGCGCTGCGCCGCGGACATCTCGGCGGCCGCCCGGGCCGCCTTGTCCCGCTGACGCAGCAACAGCGCGAAGCCGAGCGTCGCGATCAGCGCCGCGATGCCCACCGAGCGCACCAGGATGGTGTCCTGACTGAAAAGCAGAGCGGCCAGAGCGGCTACCAGCAGTACGCCGGCGGCGGTGGGGGGAAACACCCGGCCGAGGACGGAGGAATGACGGTGGCGTCCGCGAGACATGCCAAGAAACTAGCGTGCGAATTGGGGCTCTGTCAGCCCAGGGTCCCCTTCCGCCCTTGACAGGGGGCGGTTTTTACCGCACGTGCCCGGGTTTTCACTCAAGATCACGAAAAGGGACCTGCTCAGCGGTGGGAAGCCGCCGGACCACTAGGACCGTCGTGGTTCTCCGGCAACTTGCAGACGTGCTGGAGCCAGAGCGCCGCGGCGATCACCGCGACCCCCGCCAGCACCGCGAACCCGGCCGTGACGGCCTGGTCCTTGCGGGCCGACACGTCCAGCTCCCCCAGCAGGTAGATCCCGGCGCCCGCGTAGATGCCGGTGACCACCGCCGAGACCAGCGCGCTGGCCTGCCCCAGCACCAGCGCCCGGGCCGCCAGCAGCGGGTCGACGCCCTTGGCGCCGGGCTGGCGCTCGCGCACCGCCTTCAGCCGGGACCGCAGCGACAGCGCGGTCGCCAGCAGGATCACCGCCACCGCCGCCAGCACCACCGGCGCCGCGCCCGGCACCGCCGGCAGCGTGTCCAGGGAGGCCCACAGCTTGGAGCCGGCCCAGGACAGCGCCGTCGTGGCGGCGGTGATGCCGATCAGCAGACGGAGGCGAAGCAGCTTCACTCGGAGGAGGTCCTTCCCGGGGTACCAGAACGGCCGGCCGCCCGGTGACCCGGCGGGGCGGCGCCAGGCCACCGTACCGGGCCCGGCCGGGCGGACACCCGCGCGAACGGCGGACACCTACTGGTACGGCCGGGCCCCCGGTCGAGTTCCCCGACCAACGACCCCGGGGACTACTCCGGCAGCGTCAGCCGGATGTCCTCGCGGCGGATCACGCCCTGCGCGCCCGGGCCGCCGAGCGCGTCCAGCAGCACGTCGACCCGCCCGCGCCCGGGCACCTCGGCCTCCGGCTGCGCGTCCAGCCAGGGGGCCAGCACGAAGGCCCGCTCGTGCGAGCGGGGGTGCGGCAGCAGCAGCTGCGGGTCGTCGCTGACCTCGCCCTCGTAGGCCAGGATGTCGACGTCCAGGGTGCGCGGGCCCCAGTGCACGGTCCGCACCCGCCCGAAGGCGTCCTCGATCGCGTTGCCGCGCTCCAGCAGGTCCCGCGGGGGGAGCGAGGTCCGCAGCACGACGACCGCGTTGTAGTAGTTGGGCTGTTCCTCGGGGCCGCCGACGGCCTCGGTCTCGTAGACCGCGGAGACGGCCTTGATCTTCAGCCCCGGGGTGTCGGCGAGCGCGTCGACGGCGCCCTGCAGAGTGTCCAGCCGGTTGCCCAGGTTGCTGCCGAGCGCGATCACCGCGCAGCGCTGGCTGTGCAGGGTGGTGTCGGCGGAGTCCACCCGGCTCTCCAGGTCGAACGCGTTCGGCGTGGCGGTCGGGTCGCTGGTGCTCATGCGCCCGCCTCGTTTCGCTCGGCAGAGGCATTCGCCCGTGCGTGCCTCTTGGTCATTCGCTCGCTTCGCTCACTCATCGGGGATAGTCCTCTACATCGAGTACCGGGCGCGCAGCGGCAGTCATGCGCGGCCCCGGTGGATGGTCACGGTCACGTCGTCGAACGGCACGGTGATCGGGGCGTCCGGCTTGTGCACGGTGACCTCGACCTCCTCGACCGCTTCGTGCTTGAGGCACTGGTCGGCGATGCGCTGGGCCAGGGTCTCGATCAGGTCGACCGGCTCCCCGGCGATGATCGCGGTGACCTCCTCGGCCACGATGCCGTAGTGCGCCGTGCGGGTGAGGTCGTCTCCGGACGCGGCGGGGCGGGTGTCCAGGTACAGCACGAGGTCGACCACGAAGGTCTGGCCCTCGACGCGCTCGCGCTCGAAGACGCCGTGGTGGCCCCGGGCTCGCAGCCCCCGCAGGGTGACGCGGTCCAGCAAACGAATCACTGCTCCCAGTCGGACGGGCCCCACCCGGAGAAAGGCATGGACGGGCAGGGCGAAGGCGGGCAGCACGCCCGCCACTCCGTTTCGAATCTACCCGTGAGCACGGACAACGCCTGACCGTCCTACCCGGCAGGAAACGACGCCACGCGCACCTGAACGGCGATTGACGTGAACGTTCGGTGACCACTCGGGAATTCCCCGGAGGCGCACCGCCACCGCATTTGCGCAGTTGCCGGAATCAGTCCTCGTCGTCCTCGTCGCCGCTGGTCAGAACGGGTGAACCGTGGTGGGACCAGAGCTTCCACCCGGCCGGGGTACGACGGAACAGATTGGTCGACACGACCTTTCCGCCGACCAGCGGTCCGAGTTCGCCCTCCTCCTCCGCCTCGCCGCCGGACAGGATGTTCTCGGTGCACGTGACAAGGGCCACATCACCGTGGACCTCGGCCTCGACGTCGGTCAGGAAGAACTGGATGTACTCCGTGTTCATCATGATCAGCATGTACGAACGGGTCACCTGGGCCCGTCCGCGCAGCACCGGCCAGCCGGGGTGCACGCACACCACGCCGCCCTTGTCGTCGGCGTCCGCGGCCCCCAGCCAGGCCTCCTCGACCGCCTCCAGGTCCCCCCGTTCCAGCGCCTCGTAGAGTGCCCGGTTCGCCGCCAGCACGGCCTCCAGGTCCGCCTCGCGGGCCCGTCCGGCCGTGCCACCGCTCAACCTGCCGTCACCTGTCACAGACCCTCCCTCACCCCAACCGCGCCGCGCGCTGCCATGCCGCGACCACCCGGACGGCGTCCGCCGTGCCGGACACGTCGTGCACCCGCACCGCCCAGGCTCCGGCCCGGGCCGACAGCACCGACACCGCGGCCGTCGCGTCGTCGCGCTCCCGGGCCGGGCGCAGTTCCCCGGTTGCCGGGTCGGCGAGCAGCGTACCCAGGAACCGCTTGCGCGAAGCGGCCACGAGGACGGGACGGCCGAGCGCGGTGAGCGCGTCCAGCCGTCCGAGCAGCGCCCAGTTGTGCTCGGGGGTCTTGGCGAAGCCGAGCCCCGGGTCGAGGATCAGCTGGTCCTCCTTGACCCCGGCGGCCAGCAGCGCGTCCACCCGGTCGGTCAGCTCGGCGACGACGTCCCGCACCACGTCGTCGTAGACGGCGAGCCGCTGCATGTCGGCGGACTGCCCGCGCCAGTGCATCACCACGAAGGGCGCTCCGGTCTCGGCGACCACCCGGGCCATCGCCGGGTCCGCCAGCCCGCCGGAGACGTCGTTGACGACCACCGCGCCGGCCTCCACGGCCCGCTCGGCGACCGAGGCCCGCATGGTGTCGACGGAGACCATCACGCCGGCGTCGGCGAGCTCGCGCACCACCGGGACCACCCGGCGCAGCTCCTCCTCCTCGGGCACCCGCTGCGAGCCGGGCCGGGTGGACTCGCCACCGACGTCCACCAGGTCCGCGCCGCGGGCGCGCAGGGCCAGCCCGTGCGCGATCGCCTTGGCGGGGTCGTGCCAGAGCCCGCCGTCGGAGAAGGAGTCGGGCGTGACGTTGACCACGCCCATGACGGCGCAGCGTTCCAGTCGCGGCAGACCGGCCGGGAGGGAGAAGGACGGCGAATCGCTCATGCTGTCCATTATCGAACGCGCCGAAAACGAACGGAGCCCCCGCCGGGGAATCCCGGCGGGGGCGCTGTCCGGAGCACCGGAGCCGCTCAGGCGGCCTCGGTGACCTCGCGGGTCGACGGGACCGGCATCAGGCCCTGGCGCTGGCGCCTGCGGCCGAAGCGCGGCATGCCGAGGGTGATGAAGGCCTCCGCCTGCATCGCGGCGAAGCCGATCCGCGGCAGGTCCCGGGTGTTCGGGAAGACCAGGAAGCGCGGCTCCCACTCGGGCTGGAACTTGGCGTTGAACTTGTACAGCGACTCGATCTGGAACCAGCGCGACAGGAACACCAGCAGTCCGCGCCAGGCGCGCAGCACCGGGCCCGCGCCGATCCGCTCGCCGCGGGCCAGTGCCGAGCGGAACATCGCGAAGTTGAGCGACACCCGGCGGACGCCCAGCGCGGGCACCGCCTGCAGGGCGGCGACGATCAGCAGCTCGTTCAGGCCGGGGTCGGCGGCGCGGTCGCGGCGCATCAGCTCCAGCGAGATGCCGTCCGGCCCCCAGGGCACGAAGTGCAGCACGGCCTTCAGGTCGTCGCCGCCCTCGCCCTCCTCCGGCTCCTTGTGGGCGGTGACCACCACGCAGTCGTCGTCCAGCGGGTCGCCGAAGCGGCCCAGCGCCATCGAGAAGCCTCGCTCGGTGTCGGTCCCGCGCCAGCGGGCGGCGGCGTCGGCGATCCGGTACTTCTCCTCGGCGGTGAGCTCGGAGACCCGGCGCACCTTGCAGGAGTAGCCGTTGCGCTCGATGCGCTTGACCATCTGCCGGACGTTGCGCATGGCGCGGCCGGCGAGCGAGAAGGCGGCGGTGTCGACGATCGCCTCGTCGCCCAGCTCCAGCGCGTCCAGGCCCGCCTCCCGGGTCCAGACCTCGCCGCCGACCTCGCTGCAGCCCATCACGGCCGGCACCCAGGCGTGCTCGCGCGCCTCGGTCATGAACACCTTGATCGCGCCCGGCCAGGCCTCGACGTCGCCGACCGGGTCGCCGGAGGCCAGCATCACGCCGGAGACCACCCGGTAGGAGATCGCGGCCTTGCCGGTGGGCGAGAACAGCACGCTCTTGTCGCGGCGCAGCGCGAAGTAGCCCAGCGAGTCGCGCTCGCCGTGCCGCGCCAGCAGCGCGCGGACCTTCTCCTCGTCCTCCTCGGTGAGCTCGGGCTTGGGCTTGCCCGGGCGCAGCGCCAGGTAGGCGGTGGTGAAGGCGGTCAGCAGGCCCAGCCCGCCCAGCAGGTAGGCGACCAGGTCGGACATCCGGATGTTGGTGTAGCGGACCGGGCCCTCGAAGCCGAACAGCCCGTACCCGACGTGCTCCAGGCGCTCGGCCAGGCCCGGGTGCCCGATCTCGTACTTGGACCGGGTGCTCACGATCAGCAGGCCGAGCAGCACGCTGAGGACGCCCATGACGACCAGGTTGGCCACCGCCCGCCAGCGGGTGCGCGGGTCGGCCTTGGCGTAGAACTCGCGCCGGTGCAGCAGCATCACCGCGAGGACCGCCAGCGACACGACCGCCGGACCGATCTGGTGCCACCGCACGATGTGCAGCGCCGCGCTGACCGGCAGCAGCACGCAGACCACCCGCCAGGCCCGCCGCTTGCGCCGGCGCAGCGCGTGGGCGAGCGGCACCAGCAGGATGCCGACCATCAGCGTGCCGACCGCGGCCAGGCTGGTGGTGCCGCCGGGCAGCTGCCCGGCGAAGCTGTGCACCCTGGTGTGCCGGAGCTTGGGGAACACCGCGCTGGCGATGTCCAGCAGCCCGATCAGCAGACAGGCGTAGCCGACCGCGCCCGGGAGCCAGGCCCTCGGCACAGCGGCTGCCTGGGTACGCAGCGTCTGCAGGCCGCGGCGACGGCGCGGCGGCTGCTCGGGGCTCGGCTCAACGGACACGGGAACGCTCATGGAAGCTCAGCGTAGAGGCTGCGGTGCGGTGTCCGGTCACTCCGGGGGAGGACGCGTGATGGACCTTCATGCCTATTCCTTCATCAGGCAATGCGCATACCAAGGATCCGGAAACGGTCGGTAAACCGGGGCCGTGGACACGCTGCGGGGTTGAGCCGGTGGCGGGAGTCGGGGGAACGCCGCAGCGTGGCGCGGCAGGACCCCCCGGGACGCGTTACGTACGGTGGACGCCGCATTCTAGGGTGCCGGTTGCCTGCGACTTCCCCCGCCCTCCCGGCCCCCTCCCGGGCGCCCGGACAGCCTAGCTGCGGTGGCCCCACCTGACGGGCCGCCAGACGATGAGCCTGCCCCGACAGTGTCCCACCGGAAGGCCGACCGCATGGAACTGACCAGCGACGCACTGATGAACTCGCTGCTCGCACTCGGAACCGCGGCCCTGGTCACCACCCTGTGGGTCTGGCCCCGGCTGGGCCGGCAGCGGCCGCTGCCGGTGCTCGGCCGGATCGGCCTGCTGACGGTCGTTCAAGTGTCGATCGTGGCCGTGCTCGCGCTGTCGGTGAACAACTCGTTCGGGTTCTACACCTCCTGGGACGACCTGCTCGGCCACAGCGGCGCCAAGCTCGCGCTGACCAGCAACGAGAACCACAAGGGCGGCACCCCGGTCGCCGACGCGCTGATCCAGCCGACCACCGAGGGCGGACTGGAGACCGTCACCAACCTGCCGAAGGGCACCCCCGAGGAGGTCGGCAAGGTCGAGTCGGTCCAGGTCAGCGGCAAGGAGACGGGTTTCTCCGACCAGATGTTCGTCTACCTGCCGCCCGAGTACTTCGACCCGAAGTTCGCCCTGGTCCGCTTTCCCGTCCTGCTGGCCATCGCCGGCTACCCGGGCACGGCACTGAACCTGGTCAAGGACCTGTCCCTCCCGCAGACCGCGTACGAGCTGCAGCGCTCCGGCAAGATGCCGCCGACCGTCGTGGTGATGGTCCGCCCCGGCGTGGTCCCGTCCCGGGACACCGAGTGCGTGGACGTCCCCGGCGGGCCGCGCACCGAGGCCTGGTTCGCCAAGGACGTGCCCGAGGCCGTCCTCGCCACCTACCGGGTCGGCCGCACCGCCGGCTCCTGGGCCACCTTCGGCTACTCCACCGGGGGCAGCTGCGCGCTGCGCCTGGCGATGCGCTTCCCGAACGTCTTCGGCAGCGCGGCCAGCCTGCACGGCGACTTCACCGTGCGCCAGGACGGCTACACCGGCGGCGACCTCTTCAGCGGCGACAAGGCGCTGGCCCAGCAGCACGACCTCGGCTGGCGCCTGCAGAACCTGCCGGTGCCGCCGCTCAACGTGCTGGTGGTGTCCACCCGCAAGGAGTCGGACTACCCGCAGACCGTCCAGTTCGTCGACCAGGCCACCCAGGTCGCGGCGGCCAACCCGCAGTTCAAGGTCGACTCGCTCTACCTGGACGACGGCGGGCACAACATCGACAGCTGGATCAAGGAGCTGCCGGCCTCGCTCGAATGGCTGGGCACCCACCTCGGCTAGCGCGTGTGAGTGATTACCCGCCGGTCGGACCGTCCGGCCGACGGCTCGGGGGAACGTATCGCGGCCGTCCGCCCGCCGCCCTCGGCGGGCGCCACCCCGGATCCGCGCAGGAGGCGCCTTGCTGAGCACCCGATCCCTCTTCGACGAGATCTACCGGAACGACCAGGCGTACCAGCTCTTCTGCAGCATCGCGGCGGGCGGCGAGGACCAGGGCGGCTGGGAGAACGAGCGGATCACCACACTCACCCGCGACCCGGTCCTGGCCCCGAAGGTCGCCCGGCACGGCGCGGACGAGCGCAAGCACGGCCGGATCTTCACCCAGCTGCTGAACAAGCGCGGCCTGCCCAAGGTGCCCGTCCCGGACGAGGCCGACTACTGCATGCTGCTGGAGCGCCAGGGCGTCGGTCTCTCCCACGAACGGCTGAACAGCAACGTCCCGCTGACCGACCGCGAGATCATCACCTACCTCGCGCACAGCCGGGTCACCGAGCAGCGCGCCGCCGAGCAGATGCGCCAGCTGGTCAAGGTGTACGCGGACAACCCCGAGATCGGCCGGGCGATGCGGATGATCTCCGCCGACGAGGACAACCACCTCGCGTACTGCCACGAGGAGCTGCTGCGGCTGCGGGCCGAGGGCCACGGCCCCTACATCCGGCACACCCTGGAGACCAGCGCCCGCGGCGAGATCCGCACCCACCGGGACGTCGGCCTGGCGGTCACCGCCCGGATGGCCCGGATCCTGCGCTGGCCGCGCTGGCAGCTGGCCGTGGTCACCCTCGGGGTGCACGCGCTCTACCTGTACGACCGCGCCTACGGCTGGCGCCGGATGGTCACGCTGCGGATGCCCGAGCGCCGCAACGCACTGGGCACCCCGGCTCCGCCGCACGCGGAGCACGAAGTGCCCTGAGCCGTTCGCCCTCCGGCGCCGTCCGGCTACCGGCCGATGATGAGGCTCATCGCCTCGGCCCGGGTGGCCGGGTCGCGCAGCTGGCCGCGCACGCACGAGGTGATGGTCTTGGCGCCGGGCTTGCGGATGCCTCGCATCGACATGCACATGTGCTCGCACTCGACCACGACGATCGCCCCGCGCGGCTCCAGGATGCGCATCAGCGCGTCGGCCACCTGGCTGGTCAACCGCTCCTGCACCTGCGGGCGGCGGGCGTAGACGTCGACCAGCCGGGCGAGCTTGGACAGCCCGGTGATCTTGCCGCTGGTGGACGGGATGTACCCGACGTGCGCCACGCCGCGGAACGGCACCAGGTGGTGCTCGCAGACCGAGGTCAGCTCGATGTCCTTGACCAGCACCATCTCGTCGTGGCCGAGGTCGAAGGTCGTCGTCAGGACCTCCTCCGGCTCCTGCCACAGGCCCGCGAATATCTCCTTGTAGGCGCGCGCGACCCGGGCCGGGGTCTCCAGCAGGCCCTCGCGGTCCGGGTCCTCCCCCACGGCGAGCAGCAGCTCGCGAATGGCGTTCTCGGCCCGCTTCTGGTCGAAGGTCCCGACGGCGGGCGGACCGTCGAGCGTCACCGGGTCGATCATGCGGGCCTCGCTTACATGTGGGGAAGACTCTGGCTGAACAGCACGGATGCCGCGCCTCCAGGGTACAAACCCTGGTGACGCGGCATCCATTCCCTACGGGACCGGGATCAGCCCTCGACCGGCGGCTCGGCCGCCGGCAGCGGCGGGAGCTTCACGACGTCGACCGGAGCGGCCTCCCCGGCGGCGGCGCCGTTGGTGAGCGCCAGCTCCTTCGGGGACTGCACCGGCGGCCGGGTGGACGGCGTACGACGGGTGGAACCCGTCCACGCCGGCCGGGCCGGACGCTTGACGATCGGGGCGAAGACCTCGGCGATCTGCTCCTTGTTCAGGGTCTCCTTCTCCAGGAGCTCCAGCACCAGGTTGTCGAGCACGTCGCGGTTCTCGACCAGGATCTCCCAGGCCTCGTTGTGCGCGCTCTCGATGAGCTTCTTGACCTCTTCGTCGACCAGCGCGGCGACCTCTTCCGAGTAGTCGCGCTGGTGGCCCATCTCACGGCCCAGGAACGGCTCCGAGTTGTCGGACCCGAACTTGATCGCGCCCAGACGCTCGGTCATGCCGTACTGGGTGACCATGGCCCGCGCCGTGGCGGTGGCCTTCTCGATGTCGTTCGAGGCACCGGTGGTCGGGTCGTGGAAGACCAGCTCCTCCGCCGCGCGCCCGCCCAGCATGTAGGCCAGCTGGTCGAGCATCTCGTTGCGGGTGGTGGAGTACTTGTCCTCGTCCGGCAGCACCATGGTGTAGCCGAGGGCCCGGCCGCGGGACAGGATGGTGATCTTGTGCACCGGGTCGCTGTACTGGCAGGCCGCCGCGACCAGGGCGTGACCGCCCTCGTGGTACGCGGTGATCTTCTTCTCCTTGTCGGACATGATCCGCGTGCGCTTCTGCGGACCCGCCACGACGCGGTCGATCGCCTCGTCCAGGATGCCGTTGTCGATCAGCTTCTTGTCCGAACGGGCGGTCAGCAGCGCCGCCTCGTTGAGGACGTTCGACAGGTCGGCACCGGTGAAGCCGGGGGTGCGCTTGGCGACGGCCGACAGGTCGACGTCGGGCGCGATCGGCTTGCCCTTCTGGTGCACCTTGAGGATGTCCAGCCGGCCCTGGAGGTCGGGGCGCTCCACCGCGATCTGGCGGTCGAAGCGGCCCGGGCGCAGCAGCGCCGGGTCCAGGATGTCGGGGCGGTTGGTCGCGGCGATCAGGATCACGCCGCCCTTGACGTCGAAGCCGTCCATCTCGACCAGCAGCTGGTTGAGGGTCTGCTCGCGCTCGTCGTGGCCGCCGCCGAGACCCGCACCGCGGTGCCGGCCGACGGCGTCGATCTCGTCGACGAAGACGATCGCCGGGGCGTTCGCCTTGGCCTGCTCGAAGAGGTCGCGGACGCGGCTGGCGCCGACACCGACGAACATCTCGACGAAGTCCGAGCCGGAGATGGAGTAGAACGGCACCCCGGCCTCGCCCGCGACGGCACGCGCCAGCAGGGTCTTGCCGGTACCGGGCGGGCCGTAGAGCAGCACACCCTTGGGGATCTTGGCGCCGACGGCCTGGAACTTGGCCGGCTCCTGCAGGAACTCCTTGATCTCGTGGAGCTCCTCGACCGCCTCGTCCGCGCCTGCGACGTCGGAGAAGGTGGTCTTCGGGGTGTCCTTGGTGAGCAGCTTGGCCTTGGACTTGCCGAACTGCATGACGCGGGAACCGCCGCCCTGCATCTGGTTCATCAGGAACAGGAAGACCAGGACGATGATCACGATCGGCAGCATCGACAGCAGCAGGCTGACGAAGGTGCTCTGCTTCTCCGGGCTGACGGTGTAGCCCTCGGCGAGCGTGCTCGCGTCCTTGTCGTTGATCTGGGCCTGCAGCTTGTCGGCGATCGCGACACCCTGGTCGCCGATGTACGAGGCCTGGAACTTGGTACCGGACGGGGTCTTGCCCGTACCGGCGGTGGGCAGCGTTGCGCCGTCCTTCAGCTGGATCTTGATCGTGTTCGAGTCACCGGTGGTGATCTGCGCCGACTTGACGTTGTGCGCGTCGATCGCCGCGACGACCTGGCCGGTGTCCACCGTCTTGTAGCCGTTCGAGTCCGAAACGACCTGCATCAAGACGATGACGGCGAGGACGGCCAGCACGATCCACATGATCGGCGCACGGAAGTATCGCTTGACGTCCATCCATGCGGGGCGTTGCCGCCCCGTCCCTCCTGCCACTCAACGGCGCCGGGTGGCTGTGGGCCGCGGCGCATCCGAATCGGTGCTCATGTGAAGAGCGGTTTATTGGACCGTACCGCAGTCGGACCCACCCATGGCGGGAGCGCGGCGACACGGCTGTGGTTCTTTGGTCCCCCCGGTCCAACGGGCGGGAACAACCTACTGTTCCCGCCCATAACCCGAACGGGCCCTCAGCCGCCGTAGACGTGCGGGGCGAGGGTGCCGATGAAGGGGAGGTTACGCAGCTTCTCCGCGTAGTCCAGGCCGTAGCCGACCACGAACTCGTTCGGAATGTCGAAACCGACGTACTTCACGTCGATCTCGACCTTGGCCGCGTCCGGCTTGCGCAGCAGGGTGCAGACCTCCAGCGAGGCCGGGCCGCGCGACCCCAGGTTGCCCAGCAGCCAGGACAGCGTCAGACCGGAGTCGATGATGTCCTCGACGATCAGGACGTCACGGCCGGCGATGTCGGTGTCCAGGTCCTTCAGGATCCGCACCACGCCGGAGGACTTGGTGCCCATCCCGTACGAGGAGACGGCCATCCAGTCCATGGTGACCTGCGAGTGCAGGGCGCGGGCGAGGTCGGCCATGACCATCACGGCACCCTTGAGGACACCGACGATCAGCAGGTCCTTGCCTGCGTAGTCCCGGTCGATGCGCTCGGCAAGCTCCAGGAGCTTGGCGTCGATCTCGTCCTTGCTGATGAGCACCTTCGCGAGGTCAGCGCCCATGTCGTTCTGGTCCACCGGGGATACGTCCTCAAACGTTCGGGGTCTGTGTGGCCGGCGGCCGGCTCCCCCAGGGGCGTGCCTCGCCCGTCAGTCACCCTGCCGCCGGAAGACCAGCGTGCCACACCTGCGGGTGGCCTCGACGCCCCCGGGTAGGTGCAGCGGCCCCTGGCCCCGCCATCCGGTGACCAGCAGGTCGATCGTCTCCAGGTGCCGGGCGAACAGGTCCCCGGCCGGACAGCCCGCCCGCAGCGCGGCCCGGCGCAGCACCCGGCGCCGGACGGCCGGCGGGAGTTCGGCCAGTTTGACGGCGTCCAGGGTGCCTTCGCCCGTACGGAGGTCGCGTTCGGCCAGAGAGGCCCACTGGTCGAGGGCGTCGGCGTCGTCGCGGAACAGCCGGGCGGTGCGGGCCAGCGCCTCGACCACGCCGCCGCCCAGGTGCTTCTCCAGCACCGGCAGCACCTCGTGGCGGACCCGGGAGCGGGTGTAGGCGGGATCACAGTTGTGCGGGTCGTCCCAGACCGGGATCGACTGCGCGGAGCAGGCCTGCCGGGTGGCGGCCCGGTCCAGTTCCAGCAGGGGGCGGCGGTAGCGGCCCTTCTGGGCCGGCATCCCGGCCAGCGAGCGGGCGCCCGAACCGCGGGCCAGGCCCAGCAGCACGGTCTCGGCCTGGTCGTCCCGGGTGTGGCCGAGCAGCACGGCGATCGCGCCGTGACGCTCGGCGGCCTCGTCCAGGGCCGCGTAGCGGGCGTCCCGGGCGGCGGCCTCCGGGCCGCCGGCGCGGCCGACCCGGACCGGGACCGCCTCGACCGGGTCGAGGCCGAGCGAGCGCAGCCGGTCGGCCACCTGGTCGGCGCGCTCGGCGGAGCCTGGCTGCAGGCCGTGGTCGACGGTGACGGCGCCGACCCGCAGGCCGATCTTGGGAGCCTCGAAGGCGGTGGCGATGGCCAGCGCCATGGAGTCCGCACCGCCGCTGACGGCGACCAGGACCAGCGGCGAGCCGGGCGCGGCCGGGGTGCGGGGCAACCCGGACGGGTGGCGAGCGGCGTTGCCGATCAGCGTGGTGCCGACGGCGGCACCCACCAGCGGCGCCACGGCGGGGCGCTCGCGGGGCTCGCGCACGGGCGCGGTGAAGGTGGAACCGGCCTCGGCGGCGAGGTCGGTGAGCGTGCGGCGAACGGCCAGGCGTATCGCGGCGACGGCGGGGTGAGGGCCCACGGCGGACGACTCCTCGACGGAGGGGACAGGACTGCGGCGGGCGGCGGGGACCGCGCACCTGCATGAGCACCCTGTTACCGGGCGCTCACAGATGGTGGCAGAAAGTCGCGACCCGCTACGCCACCCGCGCCACCGGTACGACCACCGTCCCACGTTCGGGTGAATGAAGAAACGCTTCTTCACTCGCCATCTGCCCGATTGGACCACTCGTACGAGCGGGTTTGACCGCCGCGCGCCGCTTGCCGTCCGGCTCGCGGCGCGGCGGCGTCCCGGCCGGCCCGCTCGTGACGCTCAGCGGGCCACCCGGGCCACCCAGGCGGCCGGGTCGTGGATCTCCTCCTTGGTCGGAAGGGTGTTCGGGGACGTCCACACCCGGTTGAACCCCTCCATGCCGACCTGCTCCACCACCCCGCGCACGAACACCGCGCCGTCCTGGTACTGGCGCAGCTTGGCGTCCATGCCCAGCAGCCGGCGCAGCAGCAGGTCGAGCCGGTTCGCACCACGGTCCCGGCGCTGCTGGAACTTCTCCCGGATCTCCGCGACCGTCGGCACCACCGCCGGGCCGACACCGTCCATCACCACGTCCGCGTGGCCCTCCAGCAGCGACATCACGGCCGTCAGCCGGCCGAGGATCTCGCGCTGCGCGGGCGACTGGACGATCTCCATCAGGTTCGACGAGGAGGCGCCCTCCCGGCCGCCCACGCCCGGCAGCCCGCCGAACGAACCCGCGGCGTCGCGCAGCCGGTCCAGCAGCGCGCCCGGGTCGACGTCCGTCTCGGTGAGGAAGGACTGCACCTCCGACTGGATGTGGTCGCGCAGCCACGGCACCGCGGTGAACTGCGTCCGGTGCGTCTCCTCGTGCAGGCAGACCCAGAGCCGGAAGTCGGACGGGTCGACGTCCAGCTCCCGCTCGACGTGCACGATGTTCGGCGCCACCAGCAGCAGCCGGCCCGGCCCGGGGCCCTCCGGCCCCAGCCGCGGCTTGTCGAACAGCGCCGCCGGGCTGTCCGGCGCCTCCAGCGAGGGCTCGGCCGGGGCGAAGGTCTCGTACTGGCCCAGCACCTTGGTCGCCAGGAACGCCAGCAGCGCCCCGACCTCGATGCCGGTCGCCTTCTCCCCCACCGTGCCGAACACCCCGGCCGTCGCGCTGTTCGCGCGGCGGGCCTGCAGCTTCTCCACCAGCGGCTGGACGACCGTGCGGAAGCCCGCCACGTTGGCCCGCACCCACCCGGGGCGGTCCACCACCAGGACCGGCGTCGCCGCGGCCCGCGCCAGGCTCGACGACCGCATGCCGGTGAACGCCCGTACGTGCTCCTCCGCCTCCAGGGCGTGCCGGCGCAGCTCGGCGACCACCGCCGCGGCTTCCGCCCGGCTCACCTCCGGCCCCGGCCGCACCAGTCTGGTCGCAGTTGCGACCGCGAGGTTCCAGTCGACCATGTCAGCACCGCCACTCGCGCTCGTCATGCCCTCACCGTACGTGCTCCCCACCACCAACGGCAGCCACCTGCCCGGAACACCCCTCCCCGACACCGCCTCCCCGCGCCGGTCCAGGCCCAGCGGGCACACCGGCCCCACGGCGGCCCGGATTCGGCGGCCCGTTTCACCGGTCCGTTCCACCGGTCCGAGCAGCGCCGGGGAAGGCGCGCCGGAGCCGCGCACGGGCGGTGCGGGCGGGTCAGTGGCAGCCGCAGGCGGCGAGGTGGGCGGCGATGCGGTCCATCGCCGCCCGGGCGGTGTCGACGGGCGCGGGAGTGCGGGTCATCACGGCGAAGGCGAGGAGCCGGCCGTCGGCGTCGACGACGGTGCCGGCGAGGGTGTTGACGCCCCTGAGGGTGCCGGTCTTGGCGCGGATCAGGCCGGCCGCGCCGGCGGCGCCGGAGCCACTGCCGTAGCGCTTGCCGAGGGTGCCGGTGAAACCGGCGACCGGGAGGCCGGTGAGGACCGGCCGCAGCGCGGGGTGCTGCTCGGAGGCGGCCAGGGAGAGGAGGCGGACCAGGACGGCGGGCGGTATCGCGTTGTCCGGGTGCAGGCCGCTGCCGTCGTCGAGGACCACGCCCGTCATCGGCACGCCGAGCCGGGCGAGCTCCTGGGTGACGGCGGCGGCCGCCCCCTCGAAGCTGGCCGGCTGATGGGCGGCGAGGGCGACCTGACGGGCGATCGCCTCGGCGAGCTGGTTGTCGGAGGTGGTCAGCAGGCGCTCGACCAGCCGGTCGACCGTGGGCGAGTCGACCCGGCCGAGGACGGGCGCGTCGACGGCGGCCGGGGCGGCGGCGGGCCTGGCCCTGCCCTCCACCGTGACGCCCTGGGCCCTGAGCAGGGCGGCGAAGGCCTCGGCGGCGGCGCCGGCCGGGTCGGCGACGCGGTCGGGCGCCTCCTCGCGGCTCCTCGGGTCCGCCTTGGCCTCGTCCACCATCAGCGGGACGACCAGGGCGATGTTCTGCGCGTCGTGGTTCCGGTGCTGCGGGTTGCCGCTGTACAGCGACAGGTCGTAGTCCAGCTTGACGGTGGTGGTGCCGGCGGCGGCGAGGGCGGCGGCGGTCTGCCGGGCGAGGGCGTCCAGCGAGGCGGGGGCGGTGTCGGCGTCGGCGGGCTGGCCGCCGATCTGCACCTGGTCGGCGGGCAGTGCGGTGAGCGTCGGGTCGCCGCCGCCGACCAGGGTGACCGTGCCGGGTTCCGCGCCTCGGACCACCCGGGTGGTCAGTCGGGCGTCGCCGGGGATCAGGGACAGGGCCGCGACCGAGGTGGCCAGTTTGGTGGTGGAGGCGGGCGTGGCCGGGGCGTTCTCCCCGGAGCCGTACAGGAGTTGACCGCCGGCGGCGTCCGCGACGGCGAAGGTGACCTCGCCGAGGTTCCGGTCGGCGAGCGCGGCGGCGAGCGCCTGCTGCAGGCCCTGCGTGCTGGGGGCCGCGGCCTCCGGACCGGCCGCGGCGGCGGCCAGGACGGCGCCCGGCACGGGGCCCGGTCGCGCGGCCGCCGCGTCACCGCCGCCGGTGGCGGGCGCGGAGGCCGGCGCGGAGGCGGGCGATCCGGACCGGCGGCCGGGCGTGGCACTCCGGCCTTCGCCGGACCCGGGCCCGGCGCCGACCTTCCCGTGGTCGCCCTTCCTGCCGTCGTGCCCGTCCCCGCTGTCGCGCTCGTCGTCCTCGCCGTGCCCGGCGCTGTGCCCGCCCGGGACCGGGGACGGCTGGGCGTACGCACCGCTCGCGGTCAGGACCGTCCCGGCGACCAGGACCGCCGCCCCGAACAGCCCCGCGGCCGTCCCCCTGCGGCGGCGAGCCGCCCCTCCCCCAGCGCCCACCGACCGGCCCCTTTCCCGAGCACTCACTCCCGTAGGAGACACTTGGATTCTGTCAGTCCCTACCTTGGAGGAACCGTTGGAATTCGACGTCCTTATCGAAATCCCGAAGGGCTCTCGTAACAAGTACGAGGTCGACCACGAGACCGGCCGTCTGCGGCTCGACCGGATGCTCTTCACCTCGACCCGTTACCCGGCGGACTACGGCTACGTCGAGGGCACGCTCGGCGAGGACGGCGACCCGCTGGACGCCCTGGTCATCCTGGACGAGCCGACCTTCCCGGGTTGCCTCATCAAGTGCCGCGCCATCGGCATGTTCCACATGACCGACGAGGCCGGCGGCGACGACAAGCTGCTCTGCGTCCCGGCGACCGACCCGCGCTGGGAGCACCTGCGGGACATCCACCACGTGTCGGAGTTCGACCGCCTGGAGATCCAGCACTTCTTCGAGGTCTACAAGGACCTGGAGCCCGGCAAGTCCGTCGAGGGCGCCAACTGGGTCGGCCGCTCCGAGGCCGAGGCCGAGGTCACCGCTTCGATCAAGCGTCTGGCGGACCAGGGCGGTCACTGAGCCGTCGTTCCGATCTCGTTCGATCAGGGCAGTTCGAGGTAGGTCGGGACAGCACGGGGCCGGGGTTCACGGATTCGTCCGCGGACCCCGGCCCCTGTCGCACCCGGGGCCGGGTCGCAACCGGGCCCGGGACCCCCTCGCGGAACGGGTTGCCGACAGACTGTCGACAACCCGAGAGGTCAGGTTAGGCTAACCAATATGACGGGGTCGAAGCCGACCCGGCCGCAGCCGATCCCTGGAGGCCGCATGCCCGCGCCCGAGACCCTCCCGTTCTCCACCGCGCTCCGCACCGCCAGCAGCGAGGAGCATGAGGCCGCCGAACACTCCTCGTTCATGAGCCGCCTGCTCGGCGGACAGCTCGGGATCGAGGCGTACGCCGACCTCACCGGCCAACTCTGGTACGTCTACCGGGCCCTGGAGAGCCGGACCGAGCAGCTCGCCGCACACCCCCTGGCCGGGCCCTTCGTCGACCGGTCGCTGCTGCGCACCGCCGCCATCGAGCACGACCTGGTGCACCTGCGCGGCCCCGACTGGCGGGACGGCCTGGCCCCGCTCCCGGCCACCGCCGCGTACGTCGCACGGGTCGAGGAGCTGGCCACCGGGTGGCCGGCCGGGTACATCGCGCACCACTACACCCGCTACCTCGGCGACCTGTCGGGCGGCCAGATCATCCGGGGCATCGCGGAGAAGACCTGGGGTTTCGCGCGCAAGGGCGACGGCGTGCGGTTCTACGTCTTCGAGGAGGTCGACAACCCGGCCGCCTTCAAGCGCGAGTACCGGGCCAGGCTGGACACGGCAGGGGCCGCGATGGACGAGGTCGAGCGGCGCCGGGTGGTCGAGGAGTGCAAGCGGGCCTTCGTGCTCAACGGAGCGGTCTTCCGTGACCTCGACACCCGCTACCCACTGAGCGCGTAGCCGCTTCCACGCGTTCCACGCGACAACGGGGTCGGCCCCGGCGAGCGACCGCCCGCCGATGCCGACCCCTGACACATCCTCAGACCCTTTGGGCACCAAGGCGGTTGCGTACCGGCACGACGGCACTGCCGCCGACCGGCAGCAGACCCGCCGCGGTGGCGGGCAGCGGGACCACCGGGGTGCCGCCGGTGCCTCCGGAGCAGGGCTGACCCGGGTCAGTCCTCCAGCCGGAAGCCGACCTTCATGCAGACCTGGAAGTGCTTGATCCGGCCGTCCTCCAGATGGCCCCGGACCTGCGAGACCTCGAACCAGTCGAGGTTGCGCAGCGTCTGGGCGGCCCGCTCCACCCCGTTGCGGATCGCGGCGTCGATGCTCTCGGTCGACGACCCGACGATCTCGGTCACCCGGTACACGTGGTCGGTCATGGCGGACTCCCTCAGCTGTGCGACGGCCCCCGGTCCACCGTGCACCGCCGCCGCGCCGCCCGCACCCCGGGCGGCCGCCGTTCTCCGTGCAGGAGTCCGGCGGGCTCCCGAGCGGCTCCTGACCGCGGGCCCGGGGTCAGTTCCGGCCCGCGGGCCCGCCCGGCCCCGGAACTCCGCCCCAGCAGGCCCGGGGAGCCCGTCCCGACAGGCCCTGGGAGGCCGGCCGAGCCGGCCCTGGAAGGCCGCCCCCGCGGGCCCTAGAAGGCCGCCCGCACCTCTCCGACCGCGGCGCCGCCGCCGAGCAGCGGAGCCGCGCCGATCCGCTCGACGGTCTCCTCCGCGCCGGTCACCCCGAGCCGGCGCAGGGCGGCCGCCAGGACCGGTCCGCGGGCGCGCTCGCCGCCGTCGTCGATCTTGAAGGCCAGCGCCCGGCCGTCCGGCAGGGCCACCACCTGGACGGCCTCGGCACCCATCTTGGACAGCGCGCCGGGGACCGCCCGCATCAGCCAGGTGTCGGCCCGGCGGGTGCCGGCCACGTACTCGGGGTGGGCGCGCATCGCGTCGGCCACCCGGCGCGGCGCGGTTCCCGTGGCGGCCAGCACCAGGCCGCGGTAGCTGCGGGCCAGGCCGGTCAGGGTGACGGCCAGCAGCGGGGCGCCGCAGCCGTCGACACCGGCGTGCGCGGGGGTCTCGCCGGTGCCCTCCTCCAGGGCCTCGCGGGCCAGCCGCTGGATCGGGTGGGCCGGGTCGAGGTAGCTCGCGGTGTCCCAGCCGTTGGCCACGCAGGCGGCGAGCCAGCCGGCGTGCTTGCCGGAGCAGTCCATCAGGATCGGGGCGCGGTGGCCGCCGGCGCCGAGCAGCAGCTCCGCCTCGGTCTCGTCCAGCGGCAGGTCGGCCGGGGTGCGCAGGGCCGACTCGTCGAGCCCGGCGGAGGCGAGGATGGTCCGCACGCCGTCGAGGTGAAACGATTCTGCGGAGTGGCTGGAAGCCGCCAGCGCCAGCAGCTCGCCCTCGATCGCCAGCCCGGCCCGCAGCGTGGCGACCGCCTGGAACGGCTTGGCCGTCGACCGCGGGAAGACCGGCGCGTCCGGGTCGCCCAGCGCGAACTCGACCGAGCCGTCGGCGGCGAGCAGCACCAGGGACCCGTGGTGGTGGCCCTCGACGAAGCCGGATCGTATGACCTCGGCGAGGACGGGCGCGGTGGCGAGCTGGGGCATGGGGGGTGGGCCTTCCGGGGCGAGGGTGAGCCGGGAGCGAGCCGGGCCCCACCCGCCCGCAGCGACTCACCCGGTCAGAGCGGCCCCCCTGCGAGCAGGTCGTCGACCCGTGCTTCCCCATCACGGTACCTGCGGGTGATCTCGGCATTGCAACCGTCGGCCGTGCGCAGCAGCCGCTGACGCCGGCCGGACACCTCCCGCTCGTGCGCGCGAAGCCGCTCCAGGGCGGCCAGCAGCTCCTCGGTCGGGTGGGCCGCCAGGTCGGCCAGCTGGACGTCGCCCATCAGCGCGTCCGCCTCCAGCCGGGACTCCCGGGTGCGCGGCGGACCGAGGGTGACGTGCCGGGCCGAGCGCCGCACGGTGGAGGGCGCGTCGGTCAGGATGGCCGGCAGCCGGTCCAGCAGGTCGCCGGGGACCGGGTCGGGGCCGGGGGCGCCGACCGCCCGGACGGGGCCCGCGCCGGGACGCCGGTCGAGCTCGGCGCGCAGGATGTCCATCCGCCCGTGCAGCAGCCGCCGCAGGTACGACAGGTCGGCCTCCTGCTCCATGGTCTCCCGGCGCAGCACCCGCAGCTGGTCCAGGCCCAGCCGCCCCAGGTCCGGCTCGCCCTCCGCACCCGCCACCGGGCCGCACGGGGCCCCGGGGGCCCGTACCACCTGCCCGGCCCGGTCCCGCGCCGCGCTGCTCGCGTCCATCACCCAACCCACCTGCCGTCGTCCGATCCCGCCCGCTCGCGGCACCCCGTCCCTGCCGCCGGTCCGGCCCGTCCCCCGGCGGGCTCGGCGTTCCGTGCGTGGCACGCCCGGGAGCCCCCGGAGGTTCCGCTCCCCGGCCGCGACCACCCGTCGGGGCGACGCCGCCAGAACACCTGACCCACCGGCTCGACCGCCCGGCCGAACCCGGGGCCCGACGCGGCGGACCTGATGGCGCCCCGGACCCTTCGTACGGCCACCAGCGTGCCACCCCGCCCGGCGCGCGCGCACCGCCCGTGCACCCGAACGGCCCCCCTGGCGAACGGGGGTGGCTGGTATGACCGGACCTTTCCCCAGGAAGCGCGGCGCCTGCCCCGGCGCAGGCGCTCGCGTCATGGCGTGCGGCATCCTCCTACGCGCCCCTCGTGTGCGCCCTGAGAGACCTCTGTGACGCACGTGGGGGACACGGCGCGACGGGCGGGGGCGTACGGGCGACGCGACGCGGGAGCGGGGGCGTACGGGCGACGCGACGCGGGAGGCGGGGACGGGGGCCGGGCGGGGCGGCCCCGGCGGCGCGCGCGGGGGCACGCGGCCGTGTGCGGAGCGCGGTGCCAGGGGCCGGGAGCCCCGGCCCCCTCCCGCCCGGGGCCGTCGGCGCCCTCCGGCACAATGACGGCATGCGAGCAGTGGTGCAGCGAGTGAGCGAGGCCCGGGTGACCGTGGCCGGTGAGACCGTCGGCGCGATCGAGGGGCCCGGGCTCTGCGTCCTGGTCGGCGTCACCCACGAGGACACCCCCGACAAGGCCGCCCAACTGGCCCGCAAGCTCTGGACGCTGCGGCTGCTGCCGGCGAACGACGAGGGCGTCGAGCAGAGCTGCTCGGACCTCGGCGCCCCGCTCCTGGTGATCAGCCAGTTCACCCTCTACGGAGACGCCCGCAAGGGCCGCCGTCCCACCTGGAACGCCGCCGCCCCCGGCCCGGTCGCCGAACCGCTGGTGGACGAGGTGGTCGCCCGGCTGCGGGCGCTGGGCGCCAAGGTGGAGACGGGCCGGTTCGGCGCCGACATGCAGGTGGCGCTGGTGAACGACGGCCCGTTCACCGTCCTCGTCGAGGTCTGAGCGTCCCGGCCGGGCACGGATCCGGGCGCGGGCCCGACCGGATCCGGCCCGGCGCCCGGCGCGGCCTACTGCGGGACGATCACGTCCTGGGTGCCCGGCACCGTCCCGGCCAGCAGCACCGCGTCCACCGGGACGTTCCGCTTGACGATCGCCAGCGCGATCGGCCCCAGCTCGTGGTGCCGGGCCGAGGAGGTCACGAAGCCGAGCGCCCGGCCGTCCGGGTCGGTGGCCAGCCGCACCTCGGTGCCGTGCGGGGGCAGCGACTCCTCGGTGCCGTCCAGGTGCAGGAAGACCAGTCGGCGCGGCGGGCGGCCCAGGTTGTGCACCCGGGCGACGGTCTCCTGGCCGCGGTAGCAGCCCTTCTGCAGGTGCACGGCGGTGCGCAGCCAGTCCACCTCGTGCGGGATGGTCCGGTGGTCGGCCTCGAAGCCGAGCCGGGGCCGGTGGCCCTCGATCCGCAGCGCCTCGTAGGCCCAGATCCCGGCGGCCGGGCCGTATCCGGAGGTGAGCTTCTCCAGGTCGGCGCGCGGCACGAACAGGTCGCGCCCGTAAGGGAGTTCGCGGACGGCGGCGACGCCCTCGGCGGAGGCGGCGGAGCCGGCCGGCAGGTGGACCACGGCGTATTCGGCGGTCGCGTCGGCGACCTCCACCCGGTAGAAGAACTTCATGCTCTCCAGGTAGGCGACCAGCGCGCCCTGGGTGCCCGGCTCGACGTGCGCCCAGGTGGTGGTGCCGTCGTCCACCAGGTAGAGGGCGTGCTCGACGTGCCCGTTCGGGGAGAGCACCAGTGCCTCGGCCGCCTGCTGCGGCGCCAGTTCGCTGACGTGCTGGGTGAGCAGCAGGTGCAGCCAGGAGAGGCGGTCCGCGCCGGTGACGGTGACGACCCCGCGGTGCGAGAGGTCGACGAAGCCGGTGCCCCGCGCGAGGTTGCGTTGCTCGCGGAAGATGTCGCCGTAGTGGGCGGCGACGCCCTCGTCGGCCCCCTCGGCGGGGACGGCTCCGGGCAGGGCAAGCAGCGGGCTCTTCACACCGGTCATACCGGCCAGCTTACGGCCGGTCCCCGGCGAGCTTGGCGGTGCAGTCGGCACAGCGGCCGAAGATGGCGAAGTGCTTGAGGTCGGTGTCGAAGCCGTGCTGCGCGCGCAGGCTGTCGATCAGCGGCTGGGCGATCTCGGTGTCGGTCTCGGTGACCTTCTCGCAGTCCCGGCAGACCAGGTGCAGGTGGTGGTGGCGGCCGGCCAGGTGGTAGGTCGGGGCGCCGTGGCCGAGGTGGGCGTGCGAGACCAGGCCCAGTTCCTCCAGCAGCTCCAGGGTCCGGTAGACGGTGGAGATGTTGATTCCGCTGGCGGTCCGCCGGACGTGACAGAGGATGTCGTCCGGGGTGGCGTGGTCGAGGGCGTCGACGGCCTCCAGCACGAGCTGCCGCTGCGGGGTGAGGCGGTAGCCGCGCTCGCGCAGGTCGGTCTTCCAGTCGCCGGAGAGCTGCCAGTCGGTGGTGCCGGTGTCCGCCACGGTGCTGTCCCTGCCAAGGTCGGGGGTCCTGATGCAAGTGTAGGGACCGGCCGCGGGCCGGTCCCTACCTCGTGCACGACTGGGCCGTCACACGGGTCGTGCCTACTTGAAGAAGGCGATGCCGTCGTCCGGCAGGTCGTTGATGTCCTTGATCAGCTGAGCCGGGCTGAGCACCTTCTTCAGCTGCGCGGACATGTACGGGCGCAGCGGCACGTTCGGCGCGGCCTTCTCGCCGACCCAGAGCAGCTCGCCGTTGACGAAGCCGTACAGACGCTTGCCGCCCGAGTACTCCGGCGAGCCCTCGATCCGGGCCACGGCGTCGGTGGAGACGTCGACCTGGGGCTTGCCGTCGGCCAGCTCGCCGTACCAGATCTCGACGGTGCCGTCGTCACGGACGGAGGAGATCTCGATCCCCCGGGCGCCGCTGGTGCCGTCGTGGTTGCTCGTGATGCGCCAGAACGCGTGCTCGTTCTCCAGCGGGCGGACCTTCTCGCCCTCGTTGTCCAGCACCCAGGTGCGGGAGCGGAACTCCAGGAAGGGGCGGCCGTCGTGCCGGATCACGATCTCCTGGCCGAAGTTGCACTTCTCCGCGCCGGGGCCCCCTTCACCCGGCAGAGGGGCGTAGACGCCCGCGCCCTCCCAGGTGCCGAGGAGGAAGGCGAGCGGGACGACGTCCTTGTGGAGGTCGGAAGGGATCTCGATCATGTTCCTGGTCGCTGTCGTCGTCGGTGTGGGGCTGCCTCAACCGTACGGCAGGCTCAGCGCTGGCCCTGGTACAGCTTCATCACCGAGAAGATGGCGAACCAGGTGATCAGCACGGCCATGAGGGCCAGCAGACCGTCGAAGAACATTTCCAGACCGGACACGGGGGGCTCCCAGGCGGCGACAGTGTGGTGGATTTTGCTGCGCTCACTCTATCCGTCGGGCCACGGCCGGTCGCGGTGAGCCCCACCACGTCGCGGTTCCGCGCCGGTGCTACCACGCCGCTCAAGCTTTGCCCGCGGGTTCCGGGGATGACGGACGGCGGGGGTGGCGGGCGCTCTAAGGTGTCGCCATGTCGAAGAAACTGGTCATCAAGGTCACCGCAGGGGCGGACGCGCCGGAGCGGTGCTCGCAGGCGTTCACGGTGGCGGCGGTGGCCGTCGCCAGTGGGATCGAGGTCTCGCTCTGGCTGACCGGCGAGTCCTCCTGGTTCGCGCTGCCGGGCCGGGCTGCGGAGTTCGAACTGCCGCACGCGGCACCGCTGCCGGACCTGTTGGAGTCGATCCGGGCGGCCGGCTCGGTGACGCTGTGCACCCAGTGCGCGGCCCGGCGCGGGATCGAGCAGAAGGACACCGTCGAGGGCGTCCGGATCGCGGGCGCGCAGGTCTTCGTCAGCGAGATCATGGCGGACGGCGTCCAGGCCCTCGTGTACTGACGGGCGCCGCCGGGCGCTGATGTGCGCTGATGTGTGCCGACGGCTACGGACGCTGCTCGTGGTCGGGGTGGTCCCGGTCGTGGCCGGGATCCTCCCACTTCGGGTCGTCCCAGCGCGGGTCGTTCCACCAGTCGTCGTCCGGGTCCCGCTTGTTGGCGAACACCGCGGCGGCCGGCGGGATCACCATCGCGACCACGCACATGCCGATCGCCGCGCCGACCGAGAAGAACCGCACCACGCCCCAGGCCATGACGAACAGGCCCAGGCACACGCCCATCATGGCGAAGTAGTAGCGACGCCGCCGCCTTGCCTGCACTCCTCCACGGTACGGCCGAGGGCCCCTGCACGGCAGGGGCCCTCGGAGTGTCGTCCGCACTCGGGTGGACGCGCGCCGGTCCGCGCGCGGCAGTCCGCACGCGCCGGTCCACGCGCTCCGGTCGGGAGGCGGTCAGACCGCGATCGCGACCTCGACGGCGGCGCCCTGGGAGGCCACCACCTGACGGTCCACGGTCTGGCCCGGCACCAGCGCCCGCAGGGTCCACTTGCCCGGGCGGGCGAAGAACCGGAACTGGCCGGTCGCCGAGGTGGGCACCTCGGCCGTGAACTCTCCGCCCTCGTCCAGCAGCCGGACGTAGCCGTTGACCGGCTCACCGTCGCGGGTCACCGAACCCTGGATGATCGTCTCGTTCGCCACGTCAACTCCTGCCAGGTCCGGGCCGCCGGCCTTCGCACCGCACATGTCTGTTTTCCCTTCTGACTTACGGGTCGAGCCGGAGGCTCAGTTGCTGCCGAGCTCGATCGGCACGCCGACCAGGCTGCCGTACTCGGTCCACGAGCCGTCGTAGTTCTTGACGTTCTCCTGGCCGAGCAGCTCGTGCAGCACGAACCAGGTGAGCGCGGAGCGCTCGCCGATGCGGCAGTAGGCGATGGTGTCCGTCGCCAGGTCGACGCCCTCGGCCTCGTACAGCGCCTTGAGCTCGTCGTCGCTCTTGAAGGTGCCGTCGTCGTTGGCGTTCTTGGCCCACGGGATGTTGCGGGCGCTCGGCACGTGGCCGGGGCGCTGCGACTGCTCCTGCGGGAGGTGGGCCGGGGCGAGCAGCTTGCCGGAGAACTCGTCGGGCGAGCGGACGTCGACCAGGTTCAGGGTGCCGATGGCGGCGATCACGTCGTCGCGGAACGCGCGGATCGACGAGTCGGCGGGCTGCGCCGCGTACTCGGTGGCCGGGCGGGCCGGCACCTCGGAGACCAGGTCGCGGGAGTCCAGCTCCCACTTCTTGCGGCCGCCGTCCAGCAGGCGGACGTCGCCATGGCCGTACAGCTTGAAGTACCAGTAGGCGTACGAGGCGAACCAGTTGTTGTTGCCGCCGTACAGGACGACGGTGTCGTCGTTGGCGATGCCCTTGGCACTGAGCAGCGCCTCGAAGCCGGCCTGGTCGATGAAGTCGCGGCGGACCGGGTCCTGGAGGTCCTGCTTCCAGTCGATCCGGACGGCGTTGCGGATGTGGTTCTTCTCGTAGGCGGAGGTGTCCTCGTCGACCTCGACGATGACGACCTTCGGGTCGTCCAGGTGGGCCTGGACCCAGTCGGCGTCGACCAGGACGTCGCTGCGGCTCATGGTGGGTTCTCCATCCGAGGGCGGTTTGCGGAAGGTGCTGCTCAGGGGGGTGCTGCAGGAGCGCCCGGCGGGTACGGTCCGAATCCCTGTCCGAATACTGGGACAGCGCGGGTGGACCGGTGCGGGGGGGCAGGAGACTGCGGAGTACATCGGCGCCGGCCCGCGACTGCGGCCGGGAACGGTCACCGGGGAGATCGGCGGCGGGCTTCAACTGCCCTGCCGGGATGCCGAGTCAGCGCATTCGACACAGACAGGCGGCCACGCGGCACAGGTCTACCGCCCGCCGCTTCGTGAGGTCCGTCTGTCGCTTCATGCCGACGATGCTAGGGACACCGACGGCCCGCTGTCATCAGCGTATCGAATATTGAGATCAAAACATCCACATCGCAAGATTTGGCCTTCGCCCGACCCGTCGGGCCCGGCCCGGCCGCCCCTCAGCGGCACGCAACGGGCGGAAACACCACCGCTCCGCGGTCCGCGCTGGACAGCGCGTCTCGCGGAGCGGAACGTTTCGGCGGTATGAAGATCACGGATTCGGAGACCCGACGGACCTTGGACTCCCGAAGCCTTAGCGGGAAAAGGAAGCGGCAGGACGGCGGCGGGATCAGCCCAGGAGCTTGACGCCCTTGCCGTCGAAGGTCAGCTGGAGACCCTCCGGCAGCGGCGCCGCGCCGTCCTTGTCGCCGTCCTTGGCGGCCAGCTTCAACCCGGCCGGCAGCGTGTCCAGCGTGAAGCTCATCGGCTCGATCTGCTGGTTGGCCATCCCGGCGACCATCCCCGCCAGGGAAGTCAGCCGGAAGCCGTCCACCGTCACGGTGTTCCCGTCGTTGTGCACGGTGCCCTCGCCGATCGCGATCGGCCCCAGCGAGGCCTTGACCTTGCCCGGGCCGCCGTACGACAGGCTCAGCCGGGTGGTGCTGCCCACCGGCAGCTTGGCGCCGTGCAGCAGCTGTGAGGCCGGCGGCAGCAGCTGCGCGAGGTCCGGGTACGAGATCACGCCGCTGCCGGTGCCGTTGTCCACCGTGGCGCTGTTCATGCTGTCGCTCACCTTGACGCCGGCGAGCTTCGCCTTGAACGAGTGCAGCGCCACCTGGTGGCTGCCGTCGCCGACGGTGAGGCCGTCGGCGGATATCCGGACGTCGTCCAGCTTCATCGACAGCACCTGGGTGAGGAACGGGAAGCCCTCGATCGAGACGTCCGGCCGCTGGCTCATCCGGCCGCTCTGCACGATCCGGTCGGCGGCCTCGTCCTCGGCCACGCCGACCGCGATCCGGTCGGCGCCCACCAGGAGGCCGGAGAGCACCACCAGACCGATCGTGGCCTTCAGCCATCCGCGCATCGTGTCCCCCGTCGTCGCCGGTCGCTGTGGTCGTTCGCAGGTCGTTCGCAGGTCGTTCGTCGCCGTCGTTCACCGGCCCGTGGCGACCGCCGGACGCGGCCGCTCCGCACGACCGTACGACGTCCCGCCCCGGAGCATGGTTCCGGGACGGGACGTCGGTGGGAAGGGCGCTCCCCTGCGCCGGGAGGATCAGGCCAACAGATCGGTGGCGATCCAGATCAGCGGCGCGGCCACCGCCAGCGGCAGCGCCACGCCCGCCGTCATGTGCACGAACCGGGACGGGAAGTCGTACGCGGCGACCCGGCGGCCGACCAGCGCCCCCAGCCCGGCGAGCGCGCCCAGCGCCACCGGAGCACCCACCAGCAGGCCCAGCGCCACGGCCGCGGCCAGGCCCAGGACCGGGCCCAGCTGCTTCGGGCCGGGCAGCGGCGCCGCGGCCAGCAGCGTGGCCAGCGCGACCGCACCCACCCCGGCCGGCACCCAGTCGGCCAGCAGCAGCGAGGTGCACAGCGCCGTCACCACGGTGGCCGAACCCAGCACCGTCAGGGCGTAGAACCGCTCCTTCGGGTCCGACGGACGGAACGTCTGCAGCACCAGGACCAGCAGGAAGAACCCGCCCAGCGTGCCCACCACGGCCGCCACGCCGCCGTCGGAGTCCGCCAGCAGCACCGCCACGTCCGCGGTGAGCCCGGCCAGTGCGGCGAGCAGGATGCCCTGGCGCGCCGGCCACATGCCGTTCAACCGGAACCAGCCGGCCGCCGTCAGCAGCTGCAGCAGCGCGACCACCAGGGCCAGCGCCACCTGCCCGAGCGCCGCACCGCCGGCCAGCAGCGCGGCCGCACCGGCCGTGATCAGGGCCGGCTGCAGGCCCGGGTCGATGATCGGCGAACCGGTCCGGCCGCGTGGACCGGCCGACGGCACGGGCTGCGCCGGGACGGCCGCGAACGGCGGCACGGCCGGGGCACCCACCGCCCCGCCCGGTCCGGGCCCGCCGGGGGCGGGCGGGCGCTTGAGCGTCATGGTCGGCGGATCGAAGGCCTCCGCCGTCTGCTGCGCGGCAACGGGCTGCGGCTCGGCAGGCGGCGTCTGGTCCGGCGCCGGGGCCGCGTGCCGGGCCCGGGACCGGGCCGGCGCCTGCTGCTGCTGCTGCGGCTGCGGTGCCTGCGGGTGTTGCGGCTGCGGTGCCTGCGGGTGTTGCGGCCGCGGGTGTTGCTGTGCCTGCGGATGCTGCGGCGCCTGCTGCTGCCAAGGCTGAGCCGGAGGCTGGTGCTGGTGCCGGGCCGGAGCCTGTCCCGGATGCCGGGGCGGCGCGGCGGGCATCGCACCGGAGACCACCACCGGCGGCAGCAGCGTGGTGGCCGCGGCGTCGTCCATCGGGGGCACCGGCGGCAGCAGCGTGGTCGCGGCCGCGTCGTCGAACGCCGGCACCGCCGGCAGCACCGCCGTCGCCTCCGCGTCCGCCGGATAGCCGTACGGCGGCGGCTGCTGCGGCGGGTACTGCGCGTGCTGGCGCTGCGCGTGCTGCTGCTGCGGCGGGTGCTGCGGGTACCCCTGCGGGGCCTGGGACTGCTGCGGGGCCTGGGGCCGGGCGTGCTGCGGCTGGGCCTGCTGCGGGTCGGGCTGGGCCTGTCGGGGCCACTCGCCGTAGCCGCCGCGGTTCGGGTCGTTCATGTCCGTCACGCCGCTCAGCCTCCCGCGAACGGCGGGAGGATCTCGACCGTCCCGCCCTCGGTCAGGGCGACGGTCGTGTGGTCCCGGCCGCCCACCTGGGCGCCGTCGACCAGGTACGAGCTGTGCCCGAGCAGCCGGACGAGCTTCGGCTTGTCGGCGTGCCGCTCCTTGGCCGCCGCGAGCGCCTCCGCCAGGGTCGCCGCCTCGTACGGCTCCTCGGCCAGGCCGGCCTCGGACTTCGCCGCCGCCCAGTAGCGGATCGTGCCGCGCACCCGGGCGCCGCTCGCGGGCTCGGTGGTCGCGCCCATCGGGCCACCCCTTCTCGTCGTCCTCGCCCGGTCCCGGTGGCCCGGTCCGGCTCGCCACCGGGACGGCCGCCCGACCACCCGAACGATGGACCCGCGCAGCGCCGCCGATGTGCGTCCCATGATGGCGGGTCCGCCGCCACGACCGGCAACCGCCCTGGCCGCACGGGTGCGGAGCAGCGCTCGAAGCTGTGTCCAGGCTCACCCGGCGTACGCCCGAAATGGGGGAACCGCCGGATTCGAACACTCCCGGCGCGGGAGGAGGTCGGCTATTCTCGACCACCAAGAGGGATCCGGGCAGAGTCGCCCCCGGGTCCTTTTGTGCTTTCAGGACGCCAGTACGGACGTCCTTGCGATTCGTCGGTCCACCCCCGGCGGTCGCGGGGACCGCCCCGTCCGTCGCGGCACAACGACGTGCCGCGGCCGGCCGGGACGTCGCCACCCGGCACCGGGCCGCCGCCCGGGGCCGGACCAGACCGGAGGGTTCGCGGTGATGAGCAGGGCAGAAACGGTGCGCCAGGGGTTGCGGGACCCCCGGCGGGTACGCCACCACGCCCTGCGCGCCGTCCGCTCCCCCGGTACGCCCCAGGCGCCCGTCCTCCTCTCCTCCCCCTCAGCACGTGCGCCATCCGGCTGTGGCGGCAGCCGTAACGCGACCGCGACGACCCGGAAAGGGGACCACCGGGTATGAGTTCTCTCCTCCTCCTCACCAACGCACTGCAACCGTCGGCCGAGGTACTGCCCGCCCTCGGCCTGCTCCTGCACAACGTCCGGGTGGCCCCCGCCGAGGGCTCGGCCCTGGTGGACACGCCCAGCGCGGACGTCATCCTGGTCGACGGCCGACGCGACCTGCCGCAGATCCGCAGCCTCTGCCAGCTGCTGCGCTCCACCGGCATCGGCTGCCCGCTGATCCTGGTGGTCACCGAGGGCGGCCTGGCCGCCGTCACCGCCGAGTGGGGCATCGACGACGTCCTGCTGGACACGTCCGGCCCGGCCGAGGTCGAGGCCCGGCTGCGGCTGGCGCTCGGCCGCCTCCAGATCGACACCGACGACAGCCCGATGGAGATCCGCAACGGCGACCTCTCGGTCGACGAGGCCACCTACTCCGCGAAGCTCAAGGGCCGGGCGCTCGACCTCACCTTCAAGGAGTTCGAGCTGCTCAAGTACCTCGCCCAGCACCCCGGCCGGGTCTTCACCCGGGCCCAGCTGCTGCAGGAGGTCTGGGGCTACGACTACTTCGGCGGCACCCGGACGGTGGACGTCCACGTCCGGCGGCTGCGCGCCAAGCTCGGCGTGGAGAACGAGCAGCTGATCGGCACCGTCCGCAACGTCGGCTACCGCTTCGTCGTCCCGGAGAAGCCCGAGAAGGGCGAGCGCCCGGAGCCGGCACAGCACCCCGCCGGCCGCCTGGAGCCCTGACCGGCGGGCCGGGCGGGCCGTCCCCCGCCCGGCTTGTCCGGTTCGTCCGGGCGGCCGCCCGCCGTCCGCCCGGAGGCGGCCCCCAGGTCCCACTGCCGCCCCGGAGGCCACACGCGTAGACTCCACTCGTGGCCAAAGTGACGCGCGACGATGTAGCCCGACTGGCTGGTACCTCGACCGCGGTCGTCAGCTACGTCATCAACAACGGGCCGCGCCCGGTCGCGCCCGCGACCCGGGAGAAGGTCCTCGCGGCGATCGAGCAGCTCGGCTACCGGCCGAACAGCGTCGCCCAGGCGATGGCCTCCCGCCGGACCAACCTGATCGGCATGGTCGTCCCGGACGCCCGCCAGCCCTTCTTCGCCGAGATGGCGCACGCCGTCGAACGGGCCGCCTCCGAACGCGGCAAGCTCGTGCTGATCGGCAACTCCGACTACGTCGACGACCGCGAGGTCCACTACGTCCGCGCCTTCCTCGGCATGCGCGTCTCCGGCCTGATCCTGGTCAGCCAGGGCCCCTCCCAGCGCGCCGCCGAGGAGTTCGCCGCGATGGAGGGCGCCAAGGTCGTGCTGCTGCACCGCCGCCCCGAGGCGATCGACGACGTCGCGGTGGTCACCGACGACGTGGGCGGCGCCGAAGCCGTCGTGCGCCACCTGCTGGAGGTGCACGGGCACCCGTACGTCGCCTGCTTCGGCGGCCCGGTCGAGTCCCCCGCCCCCGGCGACCCGGTCATCGACCACGTCGAGGGCTGGCAGCGCGCCATGGACGCGCACGGCGTCCCCACCGAACCGCACCTGATCGACGCGCCCTTCCACCGCTACGGCGCCTACGAGGTCGCCCTCGGCGTGCTGCGCTCGCCGGACCGGCCGCGGGCGGTCTTCTGCTCCACCGACGACCAGGCCATCGGCGTGCTGCGGGCCGCCCGCGAGGTCGGCCTGCGCGTCCCCGAGGACCTCGCGGTGGCCGGCTTCGACGACGTGCCGGAGGCCGCGCTCGCCGACCCGCCGCTGACCACCGTCGCCTCCGACCGCGACGCGATGGCCCGGGCCGCCGTAGACCTGGTGCTGGACGACTCGCTGATGGTGCCCGGCTCGGACACCGAGCGGGTCCGCAAGTTCCCGTCCCGCCTGGTCATCCGCCGGTCCTGCGGCTGCGACGGCGCCGCGCCCGGCCGCCCCCAGCCGGAGTAGGCGGACGCCGCCCGGCCGAGGAACGGACGACCCGGGGCGCCGGCCGGGCGCACGGGCCGGGCGCACCGACCGGGCGCCTGGGCCGGAGCCGCGGACGGGTGAGCGGAAACGGAAGCACGAACTCCGCTCCGCAGACCACCTGACCAGGCTTTATGAGAACCCAACGGGCTTCTGTCCGCCCTCTGAGCCGGTTCTCATCCAGTCCTCATCCACCGGGCGGAGCTTGGTCGGCATGAGCGAACAGCAGCGGCACCCCAGCGATCAGTACGGCACCCAGTACGGCGAGCCGTACGGCAGTCGGCGCGACGAGCAGTACGGCCCCCAGGAGCCCCGGGTGATCGAGGGCACCGTGCTCGGCAGCGGCGCGGGCAGCACCGGCCCCGCCGGGTACGCCTACCGCGAGGACCACTCCGGCGGCGGCTTCGACGGACCGCCCCCTCCCCCGCCCATGCCGCCCGAGCCGCCCACCGTCCTCGGCCCCGGCTCCCCCGATGACGGCGACGGCCGCGGCAACCGGGCCCGGCGCGGTCTGCTGCGCGGCCGGCTCGCCCTGGTGACCGCCGTCGCCGCGGTCGCCGCCGTCATCGGCGGCGTCACCGGCGGGGTCGTCGCCGCCGACCGGCAGGCCGGCGACACCCGGGTCAGCACCGTCGCCAGCCCGGTCGCCGCCCGCAGCGACGGCAGCGCCAACGTCCCGGCCATCGCCGCCGCCGTCTCGCCCAGCGTCGTCCAGATCACCGTCAAGAACGGCAACGGCACCGCCACCGGCACCGGCGTCGTCCTGGACAAGGACGGCCGGATCCTCACCAACTACCACGTGATCGACACCGCGGCCGACGGCGGCCGCATCACCGTCACCTTCAAGGACGGCTCCACCGCCCAGGCCACCGTCACCGGCACCGACAAGTCCCTCGACGTCGCCGTGATCACCGCCACCGGCGCCCGGAACCTCACCCCCGCCGTCCTCGGCGACTCCTCCTCCGTGGCCGTCGGCGACCCGGTCGTCGCCATCGGCAACCCCGACGGCCTCACCGGCACCGTCACCTCCGGCATCATCAGCGCCGAGAACCGCGACGTCACCGTCCAGCTCGACGAGGGCAGCACCAGCGGCAACGGCGGCTTCGGCTTCCCCAGCCTGCCCGGCCTGCGCGGCACCCAGCCCCAGCCGAACAGCGGCAGCACCACCACCTACAAGGCCTTCCAGACCGACGCCGCCCTCAACCCCGGCAACTCCGGCGGCCCGCTGATCAACGCCAACGGCCAGGTCATCGGCATCAACTCGGCGATGTACGCGCCGAGCGGCGCCAGCTCCACCGCCGGCGGCGGCACGGCCGGCAGCGTCGGCCTCGGCTTCGCCATCCCGATCGACAACATCAAGCAGGTCCTGCCGAAACTCGAAGCCGGCCAGAACCTGTAGGCCAGAACGTCCAAGGCACCGCCCGCACGACGGACAATGCTCCCAGCAGGCCCTCCACCCGACGAGAAAGGGCAGCCGCCCATGACCCCGTCCGCCGACGACCGCACCCCCGCCGAGCCCGGCCACCCCGCCGCGCGGCTCCTCGTGGTCGACGACGAACCCGCCCTCCGGGACGCCCTGGAGAGCAGCCTCGCCTTCGAGGGCTACGAGGTCGCCACCGCCACCGACGGCTACGAAGCACTGGAGTCCGTCGAACGCGACCGGCCCGACCTCGTCCTGCTGGACATCATGATGCCCCGGATGGACGGCCTCACCGCCGTCCGCCGGATGCGCTCCCGCGGCGACACCGTCCCGGTCCTGATGCTCACCGCCCGCGACGCCGTCGGCGACCGCGTCACCGGCCTCGACGTCGGCGCCGACGACTACCTCGCCAAGCCGTTCGAACTCGACGAACTGCTCGCCCGCGTCCGCGCCCTGCTGCGCCGCAACGCCCTCGCCGCCGAGGCCGCCGCCCGCGCCGCCGCCGAGGACGAGAGCGAGGTGCTCGCCTTCGCCGACCTGCGGATGAACACCGCCACCCGCGAGGTCACCCGGGCCGGCAAGCCGATCGAACTCACCCGCACCGAGTTCATGCTGCTGGAGATGTTCCTCTCCCATCCCCGCCAGGTCCTCACCCGCGAACAGATCCTCAAGGCGGTCTGGGGCTTCGACTTCGAACCGTCGTCCAACTCCCTGGACGTGTACGTGATGTACCTGCGCCGCAAGACCGAGCAGGGCGGCATGCCCCGCCTGATCCAGACCGTGCGCGGCGTCGGCTACGCCCTGCGCCCGGCAGCCGGCGCCGGCGCGTGAGCAACATCCCGCCTCCCCCGCTCGCCCCGCCGCGCACCCCCGCCCGGCGCCGGCGCCTGGTCCACTGGCTCCGCTCCCGCTCCCTGCGCAGCCGCCTCACCTTCCTGAGCGCGGCAGCCGTCGCGGTGGCCATCGCACTGTCGGCCCTGGCGTGCTGGTTCATCGTGGAGAAGCAGCTCTACAACCAGGTCCGGCACGACCTCGCGAACTCGCCGCTCCCGCCCGTGGTGAAGCTCAACCTCCCGTGTCCGAGCACCCCGGAGGCCGCACTCGAAGCCGCACCGTACGGGGATCAAGCCATCGGTCCGGTTTCCCGGGACACCCAGTACGTGCTGATGAACCCGACCCAGGTCTGCCTGCCGCCGAACGCCATCAGGGGGATCGTGATCGAATCGGGCGACTCCGCGGCGCTTCGACTCAGGCCCAATCAGTCGATCATCCGGGACGGCCGCTTCACGAACGGTGACCCCGCCATCGTGCGGCTGTCCGTTGCCCACGGTCCCGGCCAGGGGCCGGCGGCCGTGGTCATGGTCGCGACTCCCACCCAGCCCATCGAGGACTCCCTCCAGGGCCTCGCCATCCTCCTCGGCTCCGTGTCCGTCGGCGGCATCCTCCTCGCCGCCCTCGCCGGCCGGCTGGTCGCCCGTTCCGCCCTCAAGCCCGTCGACCAGCTCACCGACGCCGTCGAGCACATCGCCCGGACCGAGGAGGTCGGCACGACGATCCCCGTCCACGGGCACGACGAGATCGCCCGCCTCTCGACCTCCTTCAACTCGATGAGCACCGCCCTGTCCAACTCGCGTGAGCGGCAGACCCGGCTGATCGCCGACGCGGGCCACGAGCTGCGGACGCCGCTCACCTCGCTGCGCACCAACGTCGACCTGCTGATCCGCAGCAACGACACCGGGCGCCCGCTCCCCCCGGCCACCAAGACCAAGCTGCTGGGCAACATGAAGGCGCAGATGCAGGAGCTCACGGTCCTGATCGGCGACCTACTGCAGCTCTCCCGGCCCGATTCCCCCAAGGCGGGCCCGAACCTCACCGTCGTCGCGCTGCACGAGATCGCCGGGCGGGCGGTCGAGCGGGCGAAGCTGCGCGGTCCGGGGCTGGTCTTCGAGACGAGCACCGAGCCCTGGTACGTGCACGGCGACGCGGCCGGGCTGGAGCGGGCGGTGATCAACCTGCTGGACAACGCGGTCAAGTACAGCCCGCCGGGCGGGGCCATCGACGTCCGGCTGCAGCAGGGCGTGCTGACGGTCCGCGACCACGGACCGGGTATCCCGCCCGACGAACTCCAGTACGTGTTCGACCGGTTCTGGCGCTCGCCGTCCTCGCGTCAGCTGCCCGGTTCGGGCCTGGGGCTGTCGATCGTCGCGCAGAGCGTCCGGGAGGCGGGCGGCGAGGTGACGCTCGGCCCGGCCGCGGACGGCGGTCCGGGTGCGCTGGCCACCGTCCGGCTGCCCGGCGGGCCCGCGCCCGAATGACGGGGTGCAGAACAGGACGGGCGGGGCGCCCCGACAGCGCCCCGCCCGTCCCCGGGGCCTCAGGGCCCCAGCCGGCTCACGGTCAGTCGATGTCGCTGCCCGGGCCGATGACCTTGATCCGGTCCTGCGCCGGGGCCTGCAGCGGCGCGCCGGCCGAGCTGTGGGCACCGAGGTAGGCCGTGAAGACGTCCAGGTCGGAGGCGCCGACGAGCTTGTCGGTGCCGGCCGCGAAGGCCGGGAAGCCGTCGCCGCCGCCGGCCAGGAACTCGTTGGCCGCGACGCGGTACTTGGCGGCCGGGTCGACCGGCGCGCCGTTCAGCCGGATCGAGTCCGTGAGCACCCGGTCCGCGCCGGTCTTGCGCATGTCCAGGGTGTAGTGCAGGTTCGACGACACCTGGAGGACCTTGGGCGCGGCGTCGTTGGAGCCGCTCACCTGCTGCTGGAGCAGCTGGACGAGCTGGGCACCGGTCAGCGTCTTGACCTGCATCATGTTGGTGAACGGCTGGACGGTGAACGCCTCGCCGTAGGTCACGACGCCGTCGCCCTCGCTGCCGGAGGCCTTGTAGACCAGGTCGGAGCGGATGCCGCCGGGGTTCATGAAGGCGACCTGCGCACCGCCCTTGTCGGCCGGGGCGAGCCCCGCGAGCTGCGCGTCGGCGATCACGTCACCGAGGGGCTTCTCCAGGTCGCTGCTGCCGCGGCCGTTGATGTCCGCACCGATCCAGCCGATCGGACGGTTGGCGATCGGGGCGGCCAGCTTCTGGTAGTGGTCGACCAGCGCCGTCATGTCGGGCGCCTTCTCGACCGTGCGGCGCACGACGTGGTTCTCGGCCTTGACCGAGGGGCGCACGATCTCGCCGGTGGTCTTGTCGAGCTTCATGTCGATCTGGGTGAAGAGCCGGCCGAAGGAGGCGGCACTGGTCACCGAGCGCGGAACGCCGTTGGGGTCGGGGATGCTGCAGGCGTACGCGTTGTGGGTGTGGCCGGTGACGATGGCGCCGACCGCCGGGTCGATCTTCTTCGCGATGTCGACGATCGGGCCGGAGATGCCCTGGCCGGCCGCGCCGCAGTCGTAGTTGTAGACGCTGCTGGCCGGGTAGCCGCCCTCGTGGATCAGCGCGACGATCGAGTTGACGCCCTTGGCCTTGAGCTCGGCGGCGTACTTGTTGATCGTGGTGACCTCGTTGGAGAACTTCAGGCCCTTGACGCCCTCGGCGGTCACGATGTTCGGCGTGCCCTCCAGGGTGACGCCGATGAAGCCGACCTTCACGCCCTGGGACTTGGTGATCCAGTACGGGGCGAGCAGCGGCTTGCCGGTCTTCTCGTCGGTGACGTTCGCCGACAGGTAGTTGAAGTTGGCGCCCTTGAAGGTGCGGCCGGGCTCGTAGCAGCCGTCGGTCGGGTGGCAGCCGCCCTCCTGCATGCGCAGCAGTTCCTGCGCACCCTCGTCGAACTCGTGGTTGCCCACGGAGGTGACGTCCAGGCCGAGCTTGTCCATCGCCTCGATGGTCGGCTCGTCGTGGAAGAGCGCGGAGGTGAGCGGGCTGGCGCCGACGATGTCGCCGGCCGCGACGGTGATCGAGTCGTCGGCCGGGATCCGGGCCTTGCGCAGCTCGGTGGCCAGGTACTCGATGCCGCCGGCCGGGGTGGAGACCTCCTTGCCGGTGGCCGGGTCGATCTCCTTGACGGTCCCGGAGGAGCCGGCCGGGGGCTCCAGGTTGCCGTGGAAGTCGTTGATCGCCAGCAGCTGGAGGTTGACGGTCTTGTGACGCTTGGCGTTGGCGTCGGCGGCCTGGGCGGCCGTCGGCACGAGCACCGTGCCGAGCAGACCTGCGGCGGCGACTACGGCGAGCGCCGTCCGTCGGGATCTGACGGTGAGCATGAGGGGTCCCCTGCACCTCGGAGGAGCACCGGCTGTGGACAGCAGCGGCGTACGGGCATGTGTTGCGCCTGTGAAGCCTAGGGTCAACGCGCGTAGCTGTCAGGACGTGGAACGTAACGAGAGGATTACCTACTGACGAACCGTCGCGGTCCGCCGGGTGCGGAGACTGCAGAGGAACCGCCCTCAGACCCCCGGCTCGGCCGCCAAGTACCGTTCCGCGCGCACCCGTTCGGCCACCGCGTCCTCGGTCATCGCACGGTCGGTGTACACCAGCGGCCGCTCGGTCTCGGTGATGATGTGTTTGACCACCTGGACGTTGCCGTTGACGTCCCAGACCGCGATGCCCGGCGAAAGTGTGGGAATGATCTCCACCGCCCACCGCGGCAGGCCCAGCACCCGGCCGGTGGCCCGCGCCTCCTCGGCCTTCTGCATGTAGATCGTCCTGGTGGAGGCCATCTTCAGGATCGCCGACGCCTCCTTGGCCGCCGCGCCGTCCACCACGTCCGACAGGTGGTGCACCACCGCGACGAAGGACAGCCCGAGCCGGCGGCCGAACTTCAGCAGCCGCTGGAACAGCTGGGCCACGAAGGGGCTGTTGATGATGTGCCAGGCCTCCTCGACCAGGAAGATGCGCTTCTTCCGGTCCGGCCGGATCCAGGTGTGCTCCAGCCACACCCCGACGATCGCCATCAGGATCGGCATCGCGATCGAGTTGCGGTCGATGTTCGAGAGGTCGAAGACGATCAGCGGCGCGTCCAGGTCGATGCCCTCGGTGGTCGACCCGTCGAACATGCCGCGCAGGTCACCGTCGACCAGCCGGTCCAGCACCAGCGCCACGTCCAGGCCCCAGGACTGCACCTCGTCCACGGCCACGCCCAGCGACTCCACCGAGGACAGGTCGGGGTTGCGCAGGGTGTCGATGATGTCGTCCAGCACCGGCTGGCGGCCCGTCACCGTGGCCACCACGTGGGCGTGCGCGGCCTTCAGCGCGAAGCCGGCCCGCTCCTCCAGACCGCGCCCCATCGCCACCTCGATGATGGTGCGCAGCAGCGACAGCTGACCGGTCTGGGTGATCGCCGGGTCCAGCGGGTTGAGCTTGACCCCGCCGTCCCGGGCGGCCATCGGGTCCAGCCGGATCGACTTTATGCCCAGCGCCTCGGCGATCAGGTTCCACTCGCCGACACCGTCCTCGCCCTGCGCGTCGAGCACCACGACCTGTCGGTCACGGAACCTCAACTGCCGCAGTACGTAGGTCTTCTCCAGCGCCGACTTGCCGTTGCCGGACTCCCCGAGCACCAGCCAGTGCGGGGCGGGCAGCTGCTGCCCGTACAACTGGAAGGGGTCGTACACGTACCCCTTGCCGCTGTACACCTCTCGGCCGATGATCACGCCCGAGTCGCCCAGCCCCGGTGCGGCGGTGGGCAGGTAGACCGCCTGCGCCTGGCCGGTGGAGGTGCGCACCGGCAGGCGGGTGGTCTCCACCTTGCCGAACATCAGGCTGGTGAAGGCCTCGGTGAGGTTGCCGAGCGCCATGGGCGGCCTCCTGACGGGTCAGCGGTGGACGGGACGGACGAACGGACGACGGGACCGTACGGGCGTGCTCAGCGGCGGATGCCGGTGGCGAACGGAAGGGTGTTGACGAAGGCCCGGTGGTGCTCGCGGTCGCACCACTCCAGCTTGAGGTAGCTCTTGCCGGCCGAGGCCCGGATGGTCCGCTTGTCGCGGGCCAGGGCGTCGGGGTTGCGCGAGGAGACCGTGATGTAGCCGACCAGGTTCACGCCGGCCGCGCCGGAGGCCAGGTCGTCACCGCGCTGGTCCACCCGGCCGGTGTGGGCCAGGTCGCGCGGGTCGACCGTCCGGTTCATCTTGGCGGCGCGGCTGGCCTCCGCCTCGTCATTGGTCTTCTCGGTCAGCATCCGCTCGATCGCGACGTCGGTGGGCTCCAGGTCCATCGTCACCGCGACCGTCCGGATCACGTCCGGCGTGTGCACCAGCAGCGGCGCCAGGAAGTTGACGCCCACCGGGGTGAGCGGCCACTCCTTGATCCACGCGGTGGCGTGGCACCACGGCTCCCGGGTCACCGACTCCCGGGTCTTCGCCTGCAGGTACTGCGGGTCGGTCGCGTCCAGCTCGGCCGGCCAGGCGTTGCGCCTGGACATCGCCTGGATGTGGTCGATCGGGTGGTCCGGGTCGTACATCGAGTGCAGCAGCGAGGAGAGCCGGGCCTGGCCCAGCGGCTGGCGCACCCGGATGTCCGCCTCGGCCAGCCGGGCACAGATGTCGGTCAGCTCGCGCGCCATCACGGCCGCCAGCCCCTCGTCGTCCCGGGCCCGCCGGCCGGTCGCCGTCCGGCCCATCGCGTGCGCCTCGGCGGCCAGGTCCCGGGTGTAGTGCATGCAGGCCACCAGGTACGCCCGGTGCTGCTCCGACGACGTCGACACCATCGACTGCAGCTGGTCGTACGAGTCCTGCAGCCAGCGCGGCGCGTCACGGTCCCCGCGGCGCTCCACGTCCTTGGCGTGCGCGTCCGGGTCCGCCGGCAGGGTCCGGGCGAGGATCTGCAGCCGGGTCACGAACCCGTCCCCGTTGGCGACGTGCTTCAGCAGCGTGCCGAACCGGTCGACCAGCGCCTCCTGGTCCTCCGAGTCGCGCAACCCCACGCCCGGGCCCTCGATCTCGATCGCGGCCGTCACCGTCCGCCGCTCCAGGTGCATCAGCACCCCGACCTCGTCCGGCCCGAACGGCGCGGTCAGCCAGCGCAGCCGCCCCACTCCGGGCGGCGGACCGACCTCCACCTCCCGGCCGTCCAGCCGGGTGCCGGCGTCCATCACGTCCGAACGCCACACCGCCCGCCCGCTGCGGACCGTCCGGCGGTAGGTGCGGTTGATCTCCACCCACTTGTAGAACGTCCGCTTGCGGTACGGCACGTACACCGCCGCGATCGCGAGCACCGGCAGACCGACCAGACCGCCGATCCGCAGCGGCAGGACCGGCATCAGCAGGCCCCAGAGCATCCCGAGGAACGCCCCGAAGATGATCAGCAGGATCTCGCCGGACTCCCGGTTCCGGCCGATCGGCGCGTTCGGGCGGGCCTTGCCGATCAGGTAGGTGCGGCGCTGGTGCACGTACGGCTGGGCGTAATGGGCGCCGTACTGGCCGAGCGGTTCGCTGCTCACTTACCCGTCACCCTCCCTTCGCTGGATTGCTTTCGCGGATCGGAACCGGGGTGGCCTGCGGCGGCCCGGCCTGCGGCGGCGGGGCCGGCGTCCGGCCGGCGTGGGCGGCGATGCCCGGCGCGACCGAGCCGCCGCCCGCACCACCGCCGCCACCCGCGCCACCGGCCTGCCCGCCGCGGTCGCCGTGGGTGGTGATGCCCTGCTTCATCATGTTCGCGGTGCCGTTGATCATCGCCGAACCCGCCTGCACCGCGTTGGCCCTGGCCTGGCGCATGTTCAGGATCTCGTCGCCGAAGCCCGGCACGAAACGGTAGATCGCGGCACTGGCGAAGATCGACAGGAACAGGATCGACAGCCCCGACAGCACCCGCGCGAAGTCGTCACCGGCCCCGGCCCCGGTCGCCACCGCGCCCGCCAGCCCCAGGATCACCACGATGATCGGCTTCGCCAGGTCCACCGCCAGCATCACCCCGGCCCACCGGCGCACGTGCTTCCACAACTGCTTGTCCACCAGCCCCGCGTACACCGCCGTCCCCAGCAGCGCACCCACGTACAGCATCGCCGCCCGGATCAACAGCTCGATCCAGAGCACCGCCGCCGCCAGCACCGCCACCAGCGACACCAGCACCAGGATCAGCGGACCGCCACCGACGTTCCCCTTCTCCAGCGTGTCCGCGAACCCGCCCAGGTACGACCCGGTGTCCGTCTTCGTCCCCACCGCGATCGTCTTGGTCAGCCCGTCCGTCACGCTCACCACGGTGTACAGGATCAACGGCGTGAACGCCGACGCCACCACCGTCAGCCACAGGAAGCCGATCGCCTCCGAGAACGCCGTCGTCAACGGCGCCCCCCGCACCGCCCGCTTCGTCACCGCCAACAGCCACAGCACCAGCGTGATCACCGTCGACACCGCGAACACCACGGCGTACTGCTGCAGGAACGACGCATTGGTGAAGTCCACCTGCGTCGTCCCGTCGATCGCCCCCGACAGGTTCCGCACCACCCACGCCGCCGCCTGCGCACAACTCTTCGCCAACGACCCGAGCGGATCCGTCACGGTCCCGACGGTGCCGCCACCGGGAATCGACCCTCCGGGCTTGGACGCGCAATAGACATCGCTGCCCGGCAGCGGCAGTACGTCGCAGCTATTGCTGGCCGAAGGACTCGGACTCGGGTCAGCGAACGCCCCAGATGCCATGCCGACGACCGCGGCCTGAACAAGGGCGAAGGTCGTGACGACCCGGCCGAAGCGAGGGAGTCGACTCCCGACCGCACCGTCAACGCGCATAGCGGAACCCTCCGAACTGCTCTGCCGATCCGGCGATCTCATCCGCTGTGGCCGCTTGCTGGTCGCCCGGCATGGGCGCCGGGCCCGATTTCCTCGTGAAGTCGGTGAGCTTCCAGTCGCCGCCCGTCCAGTGCAGCGAGAGCGTGAGGGTGAACCAGTTGGTGGTCACCGGTTGGACGGAGCGTTCGCCGGCGAGGCCGGTGAGGCCGGTGCACCACACCTCGACCTTGGCGTCGCTGTCGGTGTAGCCCGTCTGCTTGGTGCCGACCGGGACGGTGCGGCTGACGAAGGTGAGGCCCTTGGGTGCGTGGCCCTGGGCGTCGAGGCCGTAGCGGGCGACGGTGTCGCCGCCGAACCCCTGGTCCAGGCGGCTCTGCAGGGTCGGTGTCGCGGCCGGGTCGGCGATGGTGGCGACGATGGTGTGGCGGCTGTCGGTGCGGAACATGTCCGCGGAGCCGATCGCCACGGCGTAGTTGGCCGCTGCGGACTGGGCGCCCTGGTCGCTGTGCGGGAAGCCGGACGCGATGCCGTTGACGGTGGTGCCGACGGGCTGGTCGCCGCTGGGGGCGGGGCCGGCGCCGGAGGGCGCGCTGGGGGCGGCGTGGTCGGCGGAGCCGCTGCCGGTGCCGCCGCTGCCGGGGGTGGGCTTGCCGCGGTTGGCGATGGCGATGGCCACGACGAGGAGGGTGACCACCACGAGGACGGTCAGCAGGGTCCGGAGCGGGCGGGACTGACGGAGGCTCGGCTGCTGGGAGGACTGTTCGCCGACCGGTAGCCGCGTACGGGTGTGCGGCTGGTCGTCGGACAACGGCACGGCGGCCCTCCTGGTGCGGGGAGCCGGGGGCGGCTCCGGGGGCCCTCCACCCGGGGGCGGGCGCGGACGGAGGGTGGGAACGGGGGTGAAATCGTGGCGGGCCGGCCGCTGGAGGGGGTCCGGGCGGGGACCTGACCTCGGACGGGCCGGACTACTGCTGTCCGATCGTCAGATCGCCATGCCGTAGACAATGGTGAACAGAGTGCCGAGTGATCCGATGATGAACACGCCGGTCAGTCCGGCGACGATCAGTCCCTTGCCCTGTTCGGCTCCGAAGCTGTCCCGCATGGCGGTCGCACCGATCCGCTGCTTGGCGGCACCCCAGACGGCGAGGCCGAGGCAGACGAGGATGGCGACGGCCATGATGACCTCGACCATCACCCGGGCCTCGGACCCGAGGCTGGCGAACGGCCCCCAGTCCGGGGCGATGCCGCCGATGATGGTGTCGATATTCGGCTTCTTGGGAGGGTCATCGGCCAGGTGGCCGACCGCATAGGTGTGCACGCTGCTCAGGTTCATTTCCATCTCACCGCCCGATCAGGCAAATTCAAGGGCCCGGACCCCGCCCGCGCGAAGGGTCGGTGCCTATTCTTGGCCAGATCTGATGTCGACTTGGCTACTTCTCGCGGATTGGTCGTGAGGCATCGGACACGTACGCGAGGATGTCCACCGTACGAAGGATAGCGCTCACTCCTTGTATCTCTGATGATTGCGGTGAGCAACGCCTTCCGGGACACTTCGACTGACGGATCGTCGGGATGGTGCTGATGGTACTCCGGAAGGCCGGTACGGCCGCCGCCGCTGCGGGAGTTGTTGCGTTCGGGTTCATCGGGCTGGTGACGATGGGGACTTATGCGGCGAGCGGGACGCCGCAGCAGTCGGTGAATCGTTCCGCCCTCTCCCCCGGGACCGTCCCCGCGGCGTACCAGGACGCGGTCCAGAAGTGGGGCGCGCTGTGCCCGGAGATCTCTCCGCCGATGCTCGCGGCGCAGCTGTACCAGGAAAGCGGATTCGATCCGAAGGCCCGCTCCGGTGTTGGGGCGCAGGGAATGGCGCAGTTCATGCCGGGCACCTGGGCGACGTACGGGACGGACGCGAACGGGGACGGCCGCAAGGACGTCTGGGACCCGTACGACGCGATCGCCTCGGCGGCGGTCTACGACTGCGCGTTGGCCAAGGACGTCTCGGGCGTCCCGGGCGACCCGCAGGCCAACATGCTGGCCGCCTACAACGCCGGCCCGTACGCGGTGACGAGCAACCGGGGCATCCCGCCGTACAAGGAGACCCAGGGGTACGTGCGGAGCATCCAGGCGATGGCCCGCAGCTTCACCGCGCCGACCGCGCCGCTGGAGGTGTCCGCCCAGTCGGCGGCGGCGATCTACTTCGCGCAGACCAAGCTCGGCACCCCGTACCTGTGGGGCGGCGAGGGCCTGCCGTCGCAGAACGGGCGGTTCGACTGCTCGGGCCTGACCCAGGCCGCGTACGCCAGCGTGGGCATCACGCTGCCCCGGGTGGCCAACGACCAGTGGTACGCGGGGCCGCACCCGTCGCGCGATCAGTTGCGGCCGGGCGACCTGGTGTTCTTCGCGACGGACCTGAGCGATCCGCGGAGCATCCACCACGTCGGGATCTACGTCGGCGGCGGGTACATGATCAACGCGCCGCACACCGGTGCGGTGATCCGCTACGACAAGATCGACACCAAGGAGTACATCGGCGCGACCCGGGTCACCTCGGACGGCGCCCAGGCGCTGCCGAGCCGGAACAACGACGGTTCGGTCAACGCCCCGAGCCGCCCCGGGTCGACGACGACGAGCCCCGCCGGCGGCCAGGGCGGCCCTCAGGGCGGCGCGCAGGCCGCGGCCCAGGGCAGCGCCCCGGCGGCGCCCGTCCGGCCCGCGGTGGCGGCCCCGCCCGCGCCGACCGGGCCGGCACCTGCGGGGGCCGGCCGGTAGCACCGGGGCCGCGGACGGGACGGGCGGGACGGACGGGACCTGTGTGCGCGGTGTGGACGCTGAGTCAAGTTTCGATAACCGCGCGTTTCCGTGGAACGCTGTATCCCGGAAATGACGTTTCTTCCGGTGGCCCCTCGTCAGCGCCCCGCGCCGGGCGGGCCCCGGCGGGAACGTCCAGGTACAGCTGAGCAGAAGGAGGTGCGGCGTGTCGACGCCGCTTGCCGACACGACCAACCCCGACCTCGGCCTGCTCTACGCCGTCAACGGCCTGGCCAAGCGCTCCCCGCAGTGGCTGGACCACCTGGTCTCGTGGATCGGCGAGTACGGCATCCTGATCGGCCTGGCCGCGCTCGGGCTGGTGGCCTGGCTGCAGGCCAGGCGTCGCCCGGACGCGCCGGTGGCGATCGCCGGGTTGCTCTGGGTGCCGCTCTCGGTGGCCGTCGCCGAGCTGGCCAATCTGCCGATCGCCGCGATCGTGGACCGCCCGCGCCCGTTCGTCGACCACCCCGGACTGCTGGTGCTGGTGGACGGCAAGGCCGGCACGCACTCCTTCGTCAGCGACCACTCGACGATGACGATGGGCGTCGCGGTGGCGCTGTTCCTGGTGAACCGGAAGCTCGGCTGGATCGCCGGCGGGCTGGCCCTGTTGCAGGGCTTCTGCCGGATGTTCATGGGCGTGCACTACCCGACCGACGTGATCGGGGGCTTCGCGCTCGCCGTCGCCGTGGTGCTGCTGCTGGCCCCGATCGCGATGGCGGTGCTGGTCCCGTTCTGCCACGCGCTGACCCGGACGGCCGTCGCCCCGCTGATCCGGGCGCCGGAGCGTGGCGGCGCGGTCCGCGGCGGGGCCGGCCCGCGCTCGCGCCGGCGCGGCCGCGGAGCGGTGCGGGCGGAGGAGCAGCCGCCGGAGTCCGACCTCGCGGCCTGACCCGCTGCCCGCCGGACGGCGCGAGGCCGCCGGTCGGCGGCCCGGTGCGGTCAGGCCGGCTGGACGCCGCTGTCGGCGAGGTGGTCGGCCCCCTCGCGGCGGGCCAGGTCTCGGGAGCGGCGGGCCGGGGAGTACCAGCCGCAGCTGCAGGTCGCGAAGGCGAAGGAACCGCGCTCGCTGATCACGAGGCGGTGCTCGGGCATCCGGGTGCCGGGCGCGGCCGACAGCTCACTGTGCACGTGGTTCACCGTAACGCGCCGGAGGCCCGGTGCGCGACGCCTGCGGGACGGCGGGCATCCGTAACCCTTTGCGCCCCAACTCGTTTGCCCGGAAAGAGCTCTGCCCACCCGGTGGTGGCCGGCGGGGCAGTCGGGCCCGAGGGGGTTGTCGCGAGGATGAAGATGACCGACCAGCAGTGCACCGGGCGGCCAGCGCGCCGTCCGGGTCCGCACCTGCGCTCGGCGGCCGGGGCCGCCCTGCTCGCCGCCGCGCTGGCGGCCGGAGCGGCGGGCTGCTCCGGCGGTGCGGGCGGCTCCTCCGACCAGCAGTCGAGCGCCCCCGACCAGCTCGCGGCGGACCCGCTGACGGCAGTGCGCAACGCCGCCGACATCACCGGCCGCACCGGCTCGGCGCGCACCGCCACCGACCTGGTCACCGAGTCCGCCGACAAGAAGGCCTCGTTCAGCGGCACGGGCGGCTACGACTACGTGAAGCGGATCGGCCGGCTGGAGGTCCAGGTGCCGCCGGGCGCTGCAACCACCGGGAAGATCGTCGAGGTGGTCCTGCCCGGCACCGTCTACCTGCAGAACAGCGGCGCGAAGGTGCCCGAGGGCAAGTGGGTGAAGCTGGACGTGCGCCAGCTGCCGGACGGCAACCTGGTGAGCAGCGGCGCGACCGACCCGGCCTCGGCGGCGGGTGCGCTGCGCGGGGCGCAGAAGGCGGAGGCGGTCGGTACCGAGACCGTCGGCGGGGTCCCGCTGCACCACTACCGCGGCACCCTGGACCTGGCCAAGGCGGCCGACGCGACCGGTGGCCGGGGCGGGGACGGCCTGCGGATGGGCTCGCAGACCTTCACCGTCAAGGAGGTCCCGTACGACGCCTGGCTGGACGACCAGGGCCGGCTGCACAAGGTGGTCGAGCTGTTCACCTTCGCCGGGGTGGCCGGGTCGAAGGAGCCCAAGGACCAGGTGAAGGTGACCTCGACGACCTCGCTGTCGGACTTCGGAAAGCCGGTCGAGGCGGCCGAGCCGTCGGCCTCGGACATCTACCAGATGAAGCCCACGGAGAGCCCCAAGTAGGCGGCCCGGGCAGTGCTCCGGCGCCGGGGCGAGACGGGGCGCCGTCGGAGCGGGTGGCCGCCCGGGGAGCGGCGGTCACCCGTTTCGGCGGCGCCGAGATGGCCCGTCCGTGCCATGTGGACGGGCTCCGGAGTGCCTAGGCTGGATGCCGGGTGGCTGCCGCCCGGGCTGGCGAGGCACTGAAGGGGTGGTGCAGGTGGTGTCGTCCACGGGCGGCCGCAGCGGTGGCCACGACGACGCGGCCCTCGACGAGATCGAGCTGGCCGGCGAGCTGATGATCGCCGCGACGGCCAGCTCCGGCGACCGGCTGCCGACCGAACGGATCGACGAGGTGCTGCTCGACCGGACCGATCCGGGTCCGGCCGACCGGGAGGCGGACGGCTAGCGGGACGGCCCGGACCGTCCGACGGGCCCGGGCACCGGGGCCCGCCGAGCCGGGGCCGGCCGGGCCGAGCCGGGGTCGGCTTGGTCGGGCCGGGCTGAGCCGGGGTCGGCCGGGTTCAGCTGCGCAGCAGCCGGCTGATCGCAGCGGTGGCCTCCGCCACCTTGGCGTCCAGCTCCGCACCGCCCTCCTCGGCGGCCGCGGCGACGCAGTGCCGCAGGTGCTCCTCCAACAGGGAGAGGGCGAAGGACTGCAGCGCCTTGGTGCTCGCCGAGACCTGGGTGAGCACGTCGATGCAGTAGACGTCCTCGTTGACCATGCGCTGCAGGCCGCGGATCTGGCCCTCGATCCGGCGCAGCCGCTTGAGGTGGGCGTCCTTCTGGGCGCTGTAGCCGTGCGGGCCGTGCCCGCCCCGGTGTCCTGCGGCGGCCGCGGGTGCGGTGTGGCCGGCGTGCGGGTCGGTTCCCTGCGCGTGATCCGGCTCGGTGCGCGCTTGCGTCGTGGTCATCGGCCCCGCCTTCGTCTGAGTGCCTGGTGGCTGCGTCGGCCACCAGTGTCCAACACCGGGGCCTCCTGTGGTGTTCCGGCGGCCGGGACGGCACGTGCCGGAGCGTCCGGGCCGGGCCGCCCGGGACTTCACCTGTCTGAGCGGCGCCCCTTTCTTCCCTCCGCACGACGGGGACAATCCGGGCGAGGTTCCGTCAGACTGGGGGCCGGCCTCGGTACGTGGCGGTGCGGTCCGGGCAGCCGGTGCGGCGGCCGAACGGAAGAGGAGGTTCCGGCTCCTTCCCCGGCACCCCGTTTGCGTGATTGCGCTTGGTTGCACCTAGCATCGTTCAGTCCCTACCCCGCACATCGGAGATTTCCGTGCGTTTTAGCCTGACCCCGAAGGAGACGAGCTTCTACGACATGTTCGCCGCCGCGGCGGAGAACCTCGTCGTCGGATCGAAGCTCCTGCTGGAGCTGCTGGGATCGGACGTGTCGGCCCGTGCGGAGATCGTCGAGCGCATGCGCGCCGCCGAGCACGCCGGGGACGACACCACCCACGCCGTCTTCCACCAGCTGAACTCCTCCTTCATCACGCCCTTCGACCGCGAGGACATCTACAGCCTCGCCTCGTCGCTGGACGACATCATGGACTTCATGGAGGAGGCCGTCGACCTGGTCGTCCTCTACGACATCCAGACCCTGCCGAAGGGGATCGAGCAGCAGATCGAGGTGCTGGCGCGGGCCGCCGAACTCACCGCGGCGGCGATGCCGAACCTGCGGAGCATGTCGAACCTGACCGAGTACTGGATCGAGGTCAACCGGCTGGAGAACCAGGCCGACCAGATCCACCGCAAGCTGCTCGCCCACCTGTTCTCCGGTCAGTACGACGCCATCGAGGTGCTCAAGCTCAAGCAGGTCGTGGACGTCCTTGAGGAGGCGGCGGACGCGTTCGAGCACGTCGCCAACACGGTGGAGACCATCGCCGTCAAGGAGTCCTGACCCCCGTGGACACGGCTGCACTCATCGTCGTCATCGGCGTTGCCTTCTTCTTCACCTACACCAACGGGTTCCACGACTCGGCGAACGCGATCGCCACCTCGGTCTCCACCCGGGCACTCACGCCCAGGGCCGCGCTCGCGATGGCCGCCGTGATGAACCTGGCCGGCGCCTTCCTCGGCAGCGGCGTGGCGCACACCGTCTCCCAGGGGATCATCGAGACCCCGTCCGGCAACCAGGGGATGGCGATCCTGTTCGCCGCCCTGGTCGGCGCGATCGCCTGGAACCTGGTCACCTGGTACTTCGGCCTGCCGTCCTCCTCCTCGCACGCCCTGTTCGGCGGCATGGTGGGCGCGGCGCTGGCCGGCGGGACCGAGGTGATCTGGAGCGGGGTCGTCGACAAGATCATCATCCCGATGGTGGTCTCGCCGGTGGTCGGCCTGGTCGGCGGCTTCCTGGTGATGCTGGCGATCCTGTGGATCTTCCGCCGGGCCAACCCGCACCGGGCCAAGCGCGGCTTCCGGGTCGCCCAGACCGCCTCGGCCGCCGCGATGGCCCTGGCGCACGGCCTGCAGGACGCCCAGAAGACCATGGGCATCGTGGTGATGGCGCTGGTCATCTCCGGCGAGCAGGCCACCTACGACATCCCGGTCTGGGTGAAGATCTCCTGCGCCGCGATGCTCTCGCTGGGCACCTACGCGGGCGGCTGGCGGATCATGCGGACGCTCGGCCGCAAGATCATCGAGCTGGACCCGCCGCAGGGCTTCGCGGCGGAGACCACCGCCTCGATCGTCATGTACATCACCTCGTTCGTCTACAAGGCGCCGATCTCCACCACCCACGTGATCACCTCGGCGATCATGGGCGTGGGAGCCACCAAGCGGATCCGTGCGGTCCGCTGGGGCGTCGCCAAGAACATCGTGCTCGGCTGGTTCATCACCATGCCGGCGGCGGCCATCGTCGCGGCGCTGGTGTACTGGTTCGTCCACCTGTTCTGGGGCTGATCCCGCGGGATCCCACCGGGACGCCGCAGGGACACCGCGGGGACACCGCGGGGACACCGCCGGACGGCAGGGACCACACCGGCACCGGCACCGGCACCGGCGGCGCGGACGGCACCGGGAACATGACAGGGCCCGCCCCCACATCTCGGGGGCGGGCCCTTCTTCATGTCCCGCGGCGGCACCGCCATGCAGCACCACGGGACAGCTCGCGTTCCGTCACCCGGCGCGGCGCCGCTCGTGACGGGGTCCGGTCTAGCCGAAGCGGCCGGAGATGTAGTCCTCGGTCGCCTGGACCGACGGGTTGGAGAAGATCCGCTGGGTGTCGTCCAGCTCGATCAGCTTGCCCGGCTGGCCGACGCCGGCCAGGTTGAAGAAGGCGGTGCGGTCGCTGACGCGGGCCGCCTGCTGCATGTTGTGGGTCACGATGACGATGGTGAACTGCGACTTCAGCTCGCCGATCAGGTCCTCGATGGCGAGGGTGGAGATCGGGTCGAGCGCGGAGCAGGGCTCGTCCATCAGCAGGACCTGGGGCTCGACCGCGATGGCGCGGGCGATGCACAGGCGCTGCTGCTGGCCACCGGAGAGGCCGGCCCCCGGCTTGTTCAGCCGGGTGTGGACCTCGTTCCAGAGGTTGGCGCCCTTCAGCGAGCGCTCCACCACCTCGTCGAGGACGGCCTTCTTCTTCACGCCCGCGAGCCGGAGGCCGGCGATCACGTTGTCGTAGATCGACATGGTCGGGAACGGGTTCGGGCGCTGGAAGACCATGCCGATCGAACGTCGCACGGCGACCGGGTCGACGTTGGAGGCGTACAGGTTCTCGTCGTCCAGGAGGACCTTGCCCTCGACCCGGGCGCCGGGGATCACCTCGTGCATCCGGTTCAGGGTGCGCAGGAAGGTGGACTTGCCGCAGCCGGAGGGGCCGATGAAGGCGGTCACCGAGCGGGGTTCGATGCTCATCGAGATGTCCTCGATGGCCTTGGTGGTGCCGTAGTAGGCCGACAGTCCGCTGACGTCGATGCGCTTGGCCATGATCGTTGCTTCTCTCGTCTGTCTCGTACGTCAGTCGGTCAGTGGCCGGTCTTGGGCGAGCGCCAGCGGGCGATGCCGCGGGCGATCAGGTTGAGCGCCATCACGAAGGCGATCAGCACCAGTGCCGCACCCCAGGCACGGGCGTAGCCGTACTGGTTGTTGACCTGCGAGTACTGCGTCCAGATGTACATCGGCAGGGACTGCTGCGGCCCGTCGAACGGGTTGTTGTTGATGTAGTCGGCGCCGAACACCAGCATCATCACCGGGGCGGTCTCGCCCGTGATGCGGGCGACCGCGAGCATCACGCCGGTGGTGATGCCACCGATCGCGGTGGGGAGGACGATCCGCAGGATGGTCTTCCACTTCGGCACGCCCAGCGCGTACGAGGCCTCGCGCAGCTCGTTCGGGACCAGCTTCAGCATCTCCTCGGTGGACCGGACCACGACCGGCATCATCAGGATCGCCAGCGCGAGGCTGCCCGAGAAGCCGGAGTAGCCGAAGCCCAGGGCGAGGTTCCAGAGCGAGAGGATGAACAGACCGGCGACGATCGACGGGATGCCCGTCATGACGTCGACGAAGAAGGTGACGGCCTTGGCGAGCTTGCCGCGGCCGTACTCGACCAGGTAGACGGCGGTCAGCAGCCCGATCGGGGCGGCGATCGCGGTGGCCAGGGCGACCTGCTGCAGGGTGCCGATCAGCGCGTGGTAGATGCCACCGCCGGGGCCGGACTGGAGCACGCCCTTCATCGAGTGGCTCAGGAAGTTCCCGTTGACCACTTCGAGGCCCTGCTGGACCGTGTAGACGGTCAGGGCGACCAGCGGCACGACGGCCATGATGAAGGCGACCCAGACCACCGAGGTGGCGAACCGGTCCTTGGCCTGTCGGCGGCCCTCGACCCGGGCCGCGAGGCCGTAGCTGATCAGGAGGAACAGCAGCCCCGAGATCAGGCCCCACTGCAGGTGGCTGGCCAGGCCGGCGCCGGCGCCGATCCCGCAGCCGAGGGCGATCGAGCCGACCGCGACGGCGGCCGGGGCCCACTTGGGCAGCCGGTTGGCGGTCAGCGGACGGCTGACCGGCCGGGAGTCGTCGACGATGGCGGTGACGGTCATGCGTTGGCCCCCGAGTACTCCTTGCGGCGGGCGATGATCAGTCGCGCGGCACCGTTCACCAGCAGGGTGATGACGAACAGGACGAGGCCGGAGGCCATCAGCGCGTTGCGCCCGTTGTCGCCGGCCTCGGCGAACTTCAGCGCGATGTTCTGCGCGAAGGTGCCGCCGCCCGCGTCGAGGATGTGCAGCGACAGGACGTTGCTGGAGGAGAGCACCACCGCGACCGCGATGGTCTCGCCGAGCGCGCGGCCGAGGCCGAGCATCGAGGCCGAGATGATGCCGGGGCGGCCGAACGGCAGCACCGCGGTGCGGATCATCTCCCAGCGGGTCGCGCCGAGCGCGAGCGCCGCCTCCTCGTGCATCCGCGGCACCTGGCGGAACACCTCGCGGGAGACCGCGGTGATGATCGGCAGAACCATGATCGCCAGCAGGATGCCGACGGTGAAGAGGTTGCGCGGGGTGCCGGACTTGGTCTGGTCGAAGATGTACGTCCAGCCCAGGTACTCGTTGAGCCAGCTGGTCAGGCCGTCCATGTGCGGGACCAGGAAGAGCGCGCCCCACAGGCCGTAGACGATGCTGGGGACGGCGGCGAGCAGGTCGACCAGGTAGGCGAACGGCTGGGCGATCCGGCGCGGCGCGTAGTGCGAGATGAACAGCGCGATCCCGATGGCCACCGGGACGGCGATCGCCATCGCGATGACGGCGCTGACGATGGTGCCGACGACCAGCACCGCGATGCCGAAGACCGGCTTCGGGGCGTCCGGCGCCCACTCGAAGGAGGTCAGGAAGTTGCCCTCGTTCTTGCTGAGGGCCAGGCCCGAGCGCCAGGCCAGGAAGCCGGCGATCGCGGCCATGATGACCAGCAGCAGGATGCCCGAGCCCCGGGCGAGGTTCATGAAGATCTTGTCGCCGACGCGGCTGTCACGCGGTCGGCGTTCCCTGCCTCGCGGGGCGGCAGGGGGGGATGAAGTCATTGGTCTACTCCGGTCTGGTGGCGCCGCCCCGGAAGGGGGACGGCACCATGGCGGCGGTGCCCCGGACGTGGTGCTGGGTTTGGTGCGTTCCGGTGGGGCGGCCCCGGCCCCCCTCGCTCACGGGGCCGCCCCACCGGTGGTCCTGTCGGGTCAGGCGAGGGTCGGGACGACGGCGTTGACCTTGTCGGTCAGCTCCTTCGGCAGCGGGACGTAGCCCTTCTCACCGGCCGCCTTCTGACCCGCGTCACTGATGGTGTAGGTCAGGAAGGACTTCAGGGTGTCGAGGGTGTCGGCCTTGTTGCCCTTGTCGCAGACGATCTCGTAGGTGACCAGGACCAGCGGGTAGGAACCCTCATCCTTGGTCGCGTAGTCGAGCTTCAGCGCCAGGTCGCTGCCGGTGCCGGCGATCTGGGCCTTGGCGAAGGTGTTGGCGGCGTTGGCGGCGGTGGCCTCGACCGGCTTGGAGGCGCCGGTGTTGATGGCGGCGCTCTTCAGGCTGTTGGTCTGGGCGTAGGCCAGCTCGACGTAGCTGATCGAGTTCTTGACCTGCTTCACCTGGGCCGCGACACCGGCGCTGCCGTTGGCCGACTGGCCGCCCTTGGCCGCCCAGGTCTTGCTGGACGGGTAGGTCCAGGCGCCGTTGCCGGCGGCGGCGAAGTACTTGGTCAGGTTGTCGGTGGTGCCGGAGTCGTCCGAGCGGTGGAAGGACTGGATCTCCGCGTCCGGCAGCTTGGCGCCCGGGTTCAGGGCGGCGATGGCCGGGTCGTTCCACTTGGTGATCTGCGAGTCGAAGATCTTGGCGGCGGTCGGGCCGTCCAGGACCAGGTTGTCGACGCCGTCGACGTTGAAGACCAGCGAGATCAGGCCGCCGGCCATCGGCAGGTCGATGCCCTGGCCACCGGTGCAGACCGCCTTGGTGGCGTCGACCTCGGCCGGCTTCAGGGCCGAGTCGGAACCGGCGAACTGGACCTTGCCCTGGGTGAACTGCTGGATGCCCGCACCCGAGCCGACGCCCTGGTAGTTGATGGTGGTGCCGGAGCAGGCGCCGCTGAAGTTGGTCTTCCAGACGTCGACCGCCGTGCCCTGGGCGGTCGAACCGGCGGCGATCAGCGAACCGGGCTTGCCGCAGTTGATCGCGGCACCGGCCGCGGCGGAGCCGCTGGAGCCGCCGGCCCCGGTCGTGCTGTTGTTGTCCGAGCCGCACGCGGCGAGCGACAGCGAGCTGACGAGCGCCATGGCACCGATCGCGAGGGCCTTGGAGCGGCCGTTCCGCTGGAGCTTCACTGGGTGTCCCTTTCTGTGGCATCGCCCGACGCGCGGACCGTACGAGTACGGCGGAGCGTGGGTCCTGCTGTGGTCCGGGGCCCGTTCGGCCCTCCGGTGGTCCCGAAGTTAGGCCGGAGAAGTGACACGACAGCCGGTCGCAAATGAACGGAGAGTGAACCTCGAAAGGATGGCAGGAAACTACGTCAGGTAGTAACGGTTGCGTCACGGCAAGGGCGCGGGGAGATCACTTCCACTGTTCCTCCACGGGCTTCGGGCCGGCCGTCCGCACCGGCTTCGCCCCCAGGATCACCAGCAGCGCATCGATCAGCAACCGGTCGTGGTCGTAGGTGAGCCGGGCACGGGCCTTCCCGGCCGGCAGCCACTCCATCCGGTCCACCTCGCGGTTGGGCCGGAAGGCGCCGTTGGACGGCACCGCCGCCCAGTACCGCACCTCCTTCGGACGGCCCTGCACCTGGTAGTGCTGGGCCGGCAGCTCCGGGCCGAGCAGACAGCGGAAGCCGGTCTCCTCCCACACCTCGCGCAGCGCCGCGTCGGCCATGCCCTCGCCGGGGTCGAGCTTCCCCTTCGGCAGGCTCCAGTCGTCGTACTTGGGCCGGTGGATCACGGCGATCCGCGGCCGCCCGAGCCGCCCGCTCTTCTTCGGCCGCCCCGGCAGCCACAGCACCGCACCGGCCGCCAGGACCACCGGGCCGCGGCCCGCCGCGGCCGTGCTCCCCGTCGCCCGCCCCGTTCCCGTGCGCCCGCCCACCTCAGACCGTCCTCGGCGCGACGGAGTGCCCCCGGGCCTCGACCGGGAACTCCGGCCAGCCGTCCGGGCCCGGCTGCAGGTCGGACCACCGGCGGCCGAAGGCGTACCGCGCCGACTCCACCTCCAGCCGCTGGTCGGCGTGCACCACGCCCAGCACGTACGCGGTCGCGGGGGTGATCCGCGGGGTGCGCGCCGCCGTGGCCGCGGTGACCGCGGCGTCGGCGGCCTCCTGCTGCCGGGCCAGCACCGCGTCCAGCTCGTCCAGCTCGGAGGACGGGCGGCCGCACACCTCCAGGGCGTACCGGCCGCGCTTCACCAGGATCCGCAGCCGGGCCCACGGGGCGTCGTCGGCCGCCAGCGCCGTGTCCGCGTCGACCGTGCCCCGGGCCGCCGGCACCGCGCCCAGCCGCCGCAGTCCGTTCCCGCCGTACGGCGTCGCGGCCCGGTGCAGCGGCAGCTGCTGGGCGGTCGCGGACAGCACGGCGAACGCGGCGGCCGCCTGCGGCAGCAGCACCGTCGGGGCCCGGCCGCCCGCCGGCTCCAGCAGCGGCGCCTCGCCGACCAGCAGCGTCATCCGGTCCGCCAGCGCGTGCAGCCGGGCCGAGCGGAGCTCCTGGAGCACCGTGGAGTGCGCCCTGGTCCTGGCCAGGGTGAGCTGCCGGTCCAGCAGCGCCCGCGCCTTGGGGGCGCCCGCGTGGCCGGCCAGCATGCCCGTCCCCTCCGGGTCGCTGCCGCTCAGCGAGTCCAGCGCGCCCAGCAGCCGGGCCGAACGCCGGACGTACCCGGGCTCCAGTGCCAGCAGGTTGAGCAGCCAGCGCAGCTCGGTGCGCGACTCCTGTGCCCACGTCTGCTCGAAGAGCGAGCCGAAGGTGTGCAGCAGCCCGCCGACCCGCCGCACGGCCCGCAGCAGGTCCGCGGTACCCACCGACGGGACGACCGAGGCCGCCCCGGGTCTGGCGCCGACCTCGCCCACCGCCAGCGGCAGGGCGCGCAGGAAGGCGCCGGCCTGGGCGGTGAGGTGGTGGGAAAGGATGTCCCCGGCGGTCGCGGTGGAGGCCGCCTGGGCCGTCATCGGCGCATCGGTCATGGCGTGGTAGATCCCCGTTCCCCCGGGGCCGTTCCCCGGGGCTGGTGGCCGACCGCCGGAACGACGGCCCTCGTGAGTGTCGAGGGCCGTCCGCTCCGGGGGCTTCGCATCAGTGGACGCGTCAGCGCGAGGTGGCGGCCCGACGGCGCTGGCGCGAGTCGATCAGGAGGTCCTGGACGTGCCTGAGCTGCCGGCTCTCGGCGTCCTGGGAGTGGCGGGTCCAGGCGCCGTCCGGGCCCAGGTGCCAGGACTCGGTCTCGTCCGACACCCCGAGGTCGATCAGCCCGGACAGCTCGGCGCGGTGCGCCGGATCGGTGATCCGCAGCAGCGCCTCGATCCGGCGGTCCAGGTTGCGGTGCATCATGTCGGCGCTGCCGATCCAGACCTCCGGGTCGCCGTTGTTGCCGAACACGAAGATCCGGGAGTGCTCCAGGAAGCGGCCCAGGACGCTGCGGACCCGGATGTTCTCGCTCAGCCCCGGCACGCCCGGGCGGATCGCGCAGATCCCGCGCACCCAGACGTCCACCGGCACCCCGGCCTGCGAGGCCCGGTAGAGCGCGTCGATCAAGGCCTCGTCGACGATCGAGTTGACCTTGAGCTTCACGTACGCCGGCCGGCCCGCCCGGTGGTGGGCGATCTCGTTGTGGATCCGCGAGACCAGCCCGTCCCGCAGGCCGCGCGGCGCGGTCAGCAGGCGGCGGTAGGACTCGCGGCGCGAGTAGCCGGAGAGCCGGTTGAAGAGGTCCGAGAGGTCCGCCCCGACCTGCGGGTCGGAGGTGAGCAGGCCGAGGTCCTCGTACAGCCGGGCCGTCTTCGGGTGGTAGTTGCCGGTGCCCACGTGCGAGTAGCGCCGCAGCGTGTCGCCCTCCTGGCGGACCACCAGCGACAGCTTGCAGTGCGTCTTCAGCCCGACCAGGCCGTAGACCACGTGACAGCCGGCCTCCTCCAGCTTGCGGGCCCACTTGATGTTGGCCTGCTCGTCGAAGCGCGCCTTGATCTCGACCAGGACCAGCACCTGCTTGCCGGACTCGGCCGCGTCGATCAGGGCGTCCACGATCGGCGAGTCGCCCGAGGTCCGGTACAGCGTCTGCTTGATCGCCAGCACGTCCGGGTCGGCAGCGGCCTGCTCCAGGAAGGCCTGCACCGAGGTGGAGAAGCTGTCGTACGGGTGGTGCAGCAGCACGTCGCGCTCGCGCATCGCGGCGAAGATGTCCGGCTGGGAGGCCGACTCGACGTCGGTCAGCCCGCGGGCGGTGCCCGCCACGAACTTCGGGTACTTCAGCTCCGGGCGGTCCAGCTCGGCGATCCCGAACAGCCCGGTCAGGTCCAGCGGCCCGGGCAGCGGGAAGACCTCCGCCTCGGTGATGTTCAGCTCCCGCACCAGCAGGTCCAGGATGTAGGGGTCGATCGACTCCTCGACCTCCAGCCGGACCGGCGGGCCGAAGCGCCGCCGCATCAGCTCCTTCTCCAGGGCCTTGAGGATGTTCTCGGTGTCGTCCTCCTCCACCTCCAGGTCCTCGTTGCGGGTGACGCGGAAGGCGTGGTGGGCCAGCACCTCCATCCCCGGGAACAGCTCCTCCAGGTGCGCGCCCATCACGTCCTCCAGCGGGACGTAGCGCTGGGGCGAGGCCTCCAGGAAGCGGGCCAGCGACTGCGGCACCTTCACCCGGGCGAAGTGCTTGTGCCCGGAGACCGGGTTGCGCACCACGACGGCCAGGTTGAGCGAGAGTCCCGATATGTACGGGAAGGGGTGCGCCGGGTCGACCGCCAGCGGGGTCAGCACGGGGAAGATCTTCTGCCGGAACAGCGTGTGCAGCCGGGCCTGCTCCTTCTCGGCCAGCTCCGGCCAGCGGACCACCTCGATGCCCTCGGTGGCGAGGTCCGGCAGCACCTCCTGCTGGAAGGCCGCGGCGTGCCGGGCCATCAGCTCGCGCGACCGGGTCCAGATCAGGTCCAGCACCTCGCGCGGCTGGAGACCGGACGCACTGCGCTGCGCGACACCGGTGGCGATCCGGCGCTTGAGGCCGGCCACCCGGACCATGAAGAACTCGTCCAGGTTGCTGGCGAAGATCGCCAGGAACTTGGCCCGCTCCAGCAGGGGGATCCCCGGGTCCTCGGCCAGCTCCAGGACGCGCTCGTTGAACGCCAGCCAGCTGCGTTCGCGGTCCAGGAAGCGCCCCTGCGGCAACGCTTCGTGCTCCTGCTCGTCCGCGGCCGGCAGCTCCGGCGGGATACCCAGCGCACTGGACATCCGGGCCGTCGGCGACAGCGCGGCAGAGACGGGGCGGGGGATGCTCATGGGCTCCAGCTCCTCCAGCAGCAGGACGGCGTCCGGACACGAATGGCTCTGCGGGCCGTCGCCCTCGCCCCGGACCGATGCCGGGAACAGCGCCCATCCACCGGGCGCGGTCCGTACAGGACCGGCCGACGAATGGCGGTCGACTCTGCACGAGCGAGACACTACGGACTTCATCCTGTGATCTTCGCGGCAGCAATTGAATCCACGGTAAACACCGCATGGCCAGGAGGAAAGCTGAGTCGGTCGGGGCAAGGGCCCGCGCCGCCCGGACGCTCACCCACGACCGCGCCGGCTCCCGCCCCCGGCCGCTCCGGGCCGACTCCGCCGCCCTCCTCGGACGGCCGGACCGTGGCGGGGGGAGACGGTCAGGCCGACCGCTTCTCCTGGTACCCGGCTCGGTACATGAGGTCCACCTCGTGAATGGTGAATCCCAGTCGTTCATATACCCGAACGGCGGCCGGATTGTCGGCATCGACGTAGAGAAGAACGGTTTCCAGTCCACGCTCGCCCGGACCGGAGCCGGTCAGATGACGCAGGCCCGCCGCGGTCAGCGCGCGGCCGAGGCCACTGCCCTGCTCCGCCGGGTCCACGCCCACCACGTACACCTCGCCGAGCTCCGGCTCCGTCGCGGTGGCGCCGTGCACCTTGGTCCAGTGGAAACCGACCACCTTGCCGTCGCGGGTGGCGAGGAAGAAGCCCGCCGGGTCGAACCAGGGCTCGGCGATCCGCTCGGCCAGGTCCTGCCCGGTCCACGCGCCCTGCTCGGGGTGGTGCGCGAAGGCCAGGGCGTTCAGCCGCAGCCACTCCGCGTCGTCCTCCCCCGGACGGAAGGTGCGGAGCTCGACGCCTGCGGGGACGGCCACCTCCTCGGTCTGCCGACCGGTGCGGCGCATCTGCCGCAGTTCACGGACCAGCTCGGCCCCGTACGCACCGGCCAGGTGGCGGGCCGCCGGGTGCCCCCCGTGCACCCAGAAGTCCACCGCGTCGTGCCCCGCCCGGTGGGCCTCCTCCAGGACGGCGTCCACCAGCGGGCGGGCCAGGCCGCGGCCGCGGGCGGCCGGGTCGACGACCAGCTCGGCGGCGGGGTTCCCGGCCGGGCCGGCGGTCGTGCCCTGCGGAACCTCCAGCTGGCCGTAGCCGAGCACGACTACGGAGCCGGACGCGGCCTCGACTTCGGATCCGGAGCCTGCTTCGGAGTCGGACCCGGCACCGGCATCCACAGCGGCATCGGTCTCGACCAGGTGGACGACGCCCGGCCGCGGCGTCTGCGCGGAACGCAGCCGGAGCCGGCCCTGCTCGGACACGGCGGCCCGGCCGTCCACCGCCTGGGCCTCCGCCAGCACGCGCAGGGCGCCGTCACGCAGCGCGGGGCGGAGCACGTCGTTCGTCATGACCGCTGTCTGATCGTCCATGCCCTGACGATACGTCACCGGAAACGCGAAAAGACCCCCTCCCGAAAGGGAGGGGGTCTTTTCTGAATGATTGTTCGGCGGCGTCCTACTCTCCCACAGGGTCCCCCCTGCAGTACCATCGGCGCTGTGAGGCTTAGCTTCCGGGTTCGGAATGTAACCGGGCGTTTCCCTCACGCTATGACCACCGAAACACTATGAAACTGTCAACCGCACACCCGAATTCGGGCGGGTCGTTGTTTCAGAACAACACAGTGGACGCGAGCAACTGAGGACAAGCCCTCGGCCTATTAGTACCGGTCAACTCCACCCCTTACAGGGCTTCCATATCCGGCCTATCAACCCAGTCGTCTACTGGGAGCC